>CACYDQ010000393.1 GCA_902773215.1 uncultured Spirochaetaceae bacterium
CGGCTTCTCCGACAAGTACCTGTCCAAAATCCTCAAGGTGAGCGAGAAGGCCATCCGCGACAGGCGGCGCGAGCTCGGCGTGAAGGAAGCATGGCTTGCCGTCCCGGTCAGCGGGGTCAAGAACGCCAACTACTACTATTCGACCTATAACGCGGAGGACAAGTCCGTCGCGACCGACAACAAGAAGAAGGTGATGATACTGGGCGGAGGCCCCAACAGGATCGGGCAGGGAATCGAGTTCGACTACTGCTGCTGCCATGCGGCCATGCAGCTGAAGGAGCTGGGCTACGAGACGATCATCGTCAACTGCAACCCGGAGACGGTCTCCACCGACTACGACACGTCAGACAAGCTCTACTTTGAGCCGGTCACGACCGAGGACGTGCTCCAGATTTACGAGAAGGAGAAGCCCTTCGGCGTCATCGTGCAGTTCGGCGGCCAGACCCCGCTCAACATCGCGCGGGAACTGCAGGAGAACGGCGTGAACATCCTCGGCACCAGCATCGACTCGATCGACATCGCCGAGGACCGCGACCTCTTCCGCCACATGATGGACAAGCTCGGGATTCCCATGCCGGAGAGCGGCATGGCGATTGACTTCAATGAGGCCAAGGCCTGCGCGGACAAAATCGGCTACCCGATCATGATCCGCCCCTCCTTCGTCCTGGGAGGCCGCGGCATGGAGGTCATCTACGACGAGGCGACGCTCAGGGAGTACGTGGAGAAGGCAGTCGGCGTAACGCCCGACCGCCCCCTCCTGATCGACCGCTTCCTGAAGAACGCGCTCGAGTGCGAGGCCGACGCATTGGCAGATTCCAACCACGTCTACATCCCCGCGGTCATGGAGCACGTGGAGCTCGCGGGAATACATTCCGGGGACTCCGCCTGCGTCATACCGCCCGTCAGCATCCCCCAGGACAACCTGGACACGATAAAGGAATACACGAGGAAGATAGCGGAGAACCTGCACGTATGCGGGCTGATGAACATGCAGTACGCGATAGAGGACGGCAAGGTCTACGTCATAGAGGCCAACCCCCGCGCGAGCCGCACGGTCCCGCTCGTGTCCAAGGTCTGCGACACCCAGATGGCCCGGCTCGCGACCCGCATGATGCTCGGCGAGTCGCTCGAGTCGCTCGGGCTCAAGGACAAGAAGATTCCCTACTACGGGGCCAAGGAGGCCGTCCTTCCCTGGGCCCGCTTCCCGGGAGTCGATCCCATCCTGGGCCCGGAGATGCGCTCGACCGGCGAGGTGCTGGGCCTTGCCGAGACCTTCCCGCTCGCCTTCTACAAGTCCCAGGAGGCCGCGGGGTCGGAGCTGCCCCACGCGCCCGCCGCATGGGAGAACAAGAAGGTGCTCATCTCGCTGTCCAACAAGGACAGCCAGAAGGAGCAGGTCCTGTTCATCGGCAAGACCCTCCGCGACCTCGGCTTCACGCTGATCGGCACCAAGGGGACCGCGGACTTCTACAACGACAACGGCATCAAGTGCGGGGTCGTCAACAAGATAGGCGCGGGCCGCCCGGACGTGGTGGACCTGATTATGAACAAGGAAGTCTGCCTTGTCATCAACACGCCCAAGGCCAAGCGCAACTACCAGGAAGCCCGCAAGACAATCCGCAAGGCATGCCTCAAGTACAAGGTGAGCTACATCACGACGCTCGCCGGTGCTCTGGCCGCCGTCAAGGGCATCCAGTCCGTCAAGAACGGCAACGGCGGCGAGGGCGGGGTCCGCTCGCTGCAGGAATATCACAGCCTGATAAAATAGCAAGAAAAAAGGCCGCCAGGGAAACCGGGCGGTCTTTTTTCATGCGGAGACTCAGTCCTTGCTGTTGAACACGATGGCGGCTATGACCCCCGGCAGCCAGCCGATGCAGGTCAGTATAAAGGTCAGCAGAACCGCGCCGCAGCCCCGGTCCAGGACCGCCAGCGGCGGGAATATCACGCAGAGAATCGCACGTCCGCAGCCCATCTCATGCTCCTTGCGGCTTCCTCCGCTCCAGAAGCCTGAGAAGGCCGAACGCAAGCAGCCCGCTCGCCACGATGATAGCTCCCAAGACGGCATCCTCCCGGCTCAGGTCAAAGAAGCCCTCGCCGCCAAGCACGCTCGCGATTCCGTCCACGCTCCACATCAGGGCGGCGGCCCAGAACATCAGCGCGGCAGTCGCGACGGATTTCCCGCCCGCATGCGTTTTCCTCGTGGCAAAGAAAGCAACGCTGAAGGCCACGGCAGCAACAATCGTAAAAATCAGGCACATCAGAAGGCCCCCTGAAGACCCGGCATATTCCCGCCGGAGTTTTTCTTCATCCGCGAGGCAACAAGGCATCCCGCGCCCCAGACCGCAGTCACCAGCAGGGCCATCCCTGTGCCGACCGTCGCCATCTCGTGCAGCATGACGGGTATCTCCGCCGGATCCCGCATCGCCGTCAGGAAGGGCGGGTACAGGACAACCTCGCCGTGGTAGATATGCTCGATGGCAAGGAGGAAGCTCCCGCCGTAGAGCATCTTCTCAAGGACACGGAGCTTTTCCTTGAAAGACTTCAGCTTGCCCTCCCTCGCCGCGTCCACCGTCCCGCCCGCATGACGACGCAGGGCGAGCTTCCTCACCGCCGTCACGATGACGGCCTCAGCCAATGGTACAGTAAAACAAGCCATACTCTCTCCTTTACTTATTTATATTGATCCGCGCACAAACCAATCAATTCCCTGTATATATCGGCAAAAGCCCTTCCCGTCCGCCGCGCAATCTCCGCGACGCTCTCGTACTCGGGGTAAAAGCGGGCTTCCCCGTCCCGGAGGATAACCTTCTTTACCTGCGCCGGGCCATACGCGGATTCGACGGAAAGCAGCTCCCGCTCCAGGACAGTCCGCTCCATCCGCATCCTGCGGATTCCGATCGTCGTCGTATGCCTGAAGATGATGTCCTCCAGCCGCACGATATCCTTCCCGGCGCAGATTACGGACAAGAGGTATGCAGGCCGGTTCTTCTTCATGTAGCAGGGAACGTACTGCACGTCCCTCGCCCCCGCCTCCAGAAGCCGCTCCATGACGAAGCCGAGGGCCTCGCCCGTCGTGTCGTCTATGTTGCTCTCAAGCTTATAGATGCAGTCACCCCCGGCCCCGGACGGGCTTTCCTGCACGATGCTCACCCGGAGTATATTCGTCCGCTCGTAGCTCCGCTTGCCAGCCCCGATTCCTGCCCGCCGCACGACAAGCTCGGGCGGCAGGCGGAAGTCCGTCGCGACCGCCGCGATGAACGCGGCCCCGGTCGGCGTGACGAACTCGCCCCGGTCGGGAATCATCCTGAGCGGGATGCCGTGCTCCGACACGATGTTCGAGACGGCAGGGACGGGTATGGGAAGGATGCCGTGCTGGCACCTGACCGTCCCCGTCCCCTCGGCAAGGTAGGGGACGTAAACGCGGCTGATGCCGTATACCCTCCGCAGGTTGTCAAAGCAGACGGAGAGGGCTATCACGTCAACGATTGAGTCCACCGCGCCGACCTCGTGGAAGTGCACATTGTCGGGCGGGAGATTGTGGGCCTTGCCCTCCGCCGCCGCGATGATACCGAAGATGCTGCGGGCAAGCTCCCTCGCGCCATCGCCCATATCCGTCGCGCCGATTATCCTGAGCACGTCATCGAGCGACCGGTGCTCGTGCTGGTGATGCTCATGATGGTCTCCGCCATGTTCGTGCCCGTGACCGTCATCATGATCGTGATGGTGACCGCACTCCTCATGCTCATGTGCCTCATGCTCGTGACCCCCGCCGTGGCAGTGCTGGCTGCCCCCGTGCTCATGGCCGAAAAGATAGTCCATGTCGTGGTCGTGGTTTTCATGCACCTCGTCCAGCTTCACGTCGAAGTCCAGGGCATCTATGCCGGATTTCTGCACGCGCTTTACTTCGACGGAGAAGCCCTCCGCAGGGATGGAGGCGAGGGCACGGTCAAGCTCGCCCCGGTCCGCCCCCGCGTCCAGCAGGGCCGCGACCGCCATGTCGCCGGAAATCCCCGCGTTGCACTCAAACCACAAGCTGTTCTCTGCCATCTGCCTGTTTCCCCTCACTGCGTGACTTTCCCCGTCACGGCAAGCCTGTTTATCTGCGTGGCGATATATCCCGCCCCGTAGCCGTTGTCTATATTCACGACGGATACCCCGTTCGCGCATGAGTTTATCATCGTAAGCAGTGCGGAAAGCCCGCCGAGGTTCGCCCCGTAGCCGACGGACGTGGGCACCGCGACGACCGGGACGCTGACCAGCCCCCCGATGACGCTCGCGAGCGCACCCTCCATCCCGGCAATGGCGACGACGACGTTTGCCCGCCGGAGCTCTTCCGTGCGCGAGAGCAGCCGGTGGATGCCGCTCACGCCCACGTCATAGATGCGGCTCACCCTGCTCCCGAAGAACTCCGCCGTCTGCGCGGCCTCCTCCGCCACGGCGATGTCCGCCGTCCCCGC
>CACYDQ010000394.1 GCA_902773215.1 uncultured Spirochaetaceae bacterium
AATATTTCCTCGTATGAGAAATTTCTTGCCAAGTCCGGCTTTTCTTACTGGCGAAAAGAGTTCTGGGAGGTAGTGGAAGACTACAATAAGACTGCATTGCATCCCGTGAAGATTCTCATGGGAGTTGACGCGCATTCTACGGATGAAATGCGACGGCGATGCAGAATAGCGGATGAGGACTGCTTTGGGGCAACCTGCCCCCGCTAATGAGCCGGGAGAAGCCCTCGCAGTCCTCTAGAAAATATGATAGATGATTGTCATGGATGCGTCAATATGGATTCCGTGGTCTTTCTTGACATTGATGGGGTTCTGAACACAAAGGAAAGCTGGAGGACTCCGTTCCAGCTTGATGACGGCTGTATCAGAAACTTCTGCCGCTGCGTTTCCGAGTCAAAGCGGGAGATAAAGATTGTTTTGACTTCCTCATGGAAAAACGGTTTTTCTTCCCTTCCGGAGTATGAGACTTCGCAGTTGCAAGAGCTCCGAAAGAAACTGGGGGCGTATGGTCTTGCCATTTCCGGCAGAACAAAAGATTTTGCAAATCGCATGGCAGAAATAGATGACTATTTGAATAACCATGAAGTCGCTGAATATGCGATCGTTGATGACGACAGGCAGGAGTATTCCTTGGACTTCTTGAAGAAAGTGACGCTGATAGATTCCACCGAGGGCTTCACGTTGAAGGACGGAAAGAGGATTAAGTGGAATGTTACCAGGTAGCTGGGGCAGGACTTGCCCTTTCGGGCCGCGGTAGCCTGCTTGCTCCTCCCCTTGGTCGGCGCAGGCTACCGTTCAAGTCCCGCCCAAAAAAAGACCCCGCCAAAAGGCGAGGTCTTTTTTTCTAGCTGGGGCAGGACTTGAACCTGCGGCCTCCGGGTTATGAGCCCGACGAGCTGCCAACTGCTCTACCCAGCGTCGTATGTAATGAACATATAATAGAAGAAAGCACAAAAAAAGTCAAGAGGCAGGAAAGAAAAAACAGCTCCGCGACTGGACAAATTTGTATTCCTGCGTTATAGTATATTTTAATAGTAGGGAAATATGGGAGAGGCAGTTTCCAACGCCCAGACCGATTTTGCATTGGCATGAGGTAACAAGATGAGGATTTCCACGAGGGGGCGGTATGCCCTCCGTTTCATGATAGATTTGGCCCGGCATGACGGCCCGGAGTACACGACCTTGCGTGATGTCTCTGAGCGGCAGGGGATAAGCGTCAAGTATCTGGAGCAGATTACTTCGCTCCTGAGCAAGTTCGGCCTGCTTCTGAGCGTGCGCGGGCCGTCCGGCGGCTACAAACTCGCGCGTAAGCCTGAGGAGTACACCGCCGGTGAAATCCTCCGCGTGACGGAGGGCGACATGGCCCCGGTCGCCTGCCTTGCCGAACAGGTCAACAGCTGCCCCCGCAAGGCGGCGTGTCCCACATTGTCTTTCTGGGAGGGGCTGGACAAGGTTATCAACGACTACCTTGACGGAACGACGCTGAAAGACCTTGCCGAAAGCTTCTCGGATGAGGGGGCCTCCCCCGAAGAGTCCGCCCCCTGCAACAGCTAGGAAGAATCAATAGGCCGCGAGAATTTTCCCCAGTGTTTCCTTCCCGATAATCCGCATGAAGCTGGCCAGGCGCGGCCCCTGGTCCTTGCCGATGAGGACGTGGTACATTGCCGTGAACAGGGCCTTGCTTTCCATGCCAAGTCCGGTCGCTATGTCGTAGACCTTCTGCTGCAAGTCCTTGTCGGTCGCGCACTCATCCATGACGGGCAGAAGCTCGTCGCGAATCTTCTTGACAGCCTCAAGTTCCTTGTCGGAAAGCTCCGCCTTGCTGCCGTCCAGCTTGAGCGAGAAGCGGAACTCATCCGGGGCGCATTCCGTGACCCAGTACCAGGCGCAGACGCAGCGGCGGCGCAGGCACTCCTCCTGGGACGGCTTCACGTCGCCGAGGGACTTGATTACCTTGTCGATGTCGCCCGAGTAGGTCTGGAGGAGGGTGGTCAGCAGGCGGAATCCAATCTGGTAGGGCATTTCTTTTGGCATGCCTGGTTCCACCTGAGCCAGCTCGTAGACCCGCTTCTCGTGCCGGTAGATGTCGTCGGTTTTGGCTTTGTCCACGCCCCATGCAATCCGTTCCGTGCGGTCGTAGGCCTCGTACATCGTGATGACGTCGATGTCGAAGCTTATTGCAAACTCATGGTCGGGCTTGTTGACCGCGAAAATGTAGCGCAAAAGCTCCGGCTGGTAAACGGCGAGCGCATCCGGCAGGGCGATGACCTTTCCCTTGGACGAGGACATTTTGCCGGGAAGCCCCTTGAGGCCGACGAAGTCGTACTTCATCGTAATCGGTGCGTCCCAGCCGTAGACCTTCTTGCTGACGAGCTTTGCCGTGTCGTAGCTTCCGCCCGGGCTGATGTGGTCCTTACCGCCCGGCTCAAAGATGACCTTCTCCTCATTCCACCGCATGGGCCAGTCAACGCGCCAGCCCAGCTTGAAGCCCTTCTCCGTCCTCAGGTCACCGGTCTCCTTGTTACCGCAGTCGCACTCGTAGGAAATGCCATACTCGCCGTCGTAGCCTGTTATGCGGGTGGTGTCCTTGTTGCACTTGGAGCAGAAGACTGAGACCGGCCAGTAGGCATCGCTGTCCTTCATCTTATGCTCGTCGTCGCGGTAGCAGTTCAGGCACCACTTGATCAGCTCGCGCTCCTGCATCGCCTTCTTCATGCCCTCGGCATAGCGGTTGGCGCGGTAGCGGCTCGCCTGGTAGAGGAATTCAGGATGAATTCCGACGCGGGGCAGTTCCTGCTCTATGTC
>CACYDQ010000395.1 GCA_902773215.1 uncultured Spirochaetaceae bacterium
CTGCGGGGAGATGGCGGGCCGCAAGGAGAGCGCGATAATCCTCGCGGGCATGGGCATACGGACGCTGAGCATGGCTCCCCGGCAGATTCCGATCATCAAGTCCACGCTCGCAAGCTTCTCCATCAAGGAGCTGGAAAACATCTCCAGCAAGGCCGTCGTCTAAATGAACAAAAAAATCCTGATCCTCGTGACAGGCATGATCCTCGTGGCCGGCCTGCTTCCGGCGGCCGCTTCCAAGCCGAACCGCAGGTTGTATCCGTTCAACGAGCTTATCAGCGATGATGACCTGCGGAAGCTTGAGGCGGGTGAAATTGTCATCCGCAACATCAAGGACCGGAAAAACATGTGCATGAGGAAAGGGATAGGAGACTATTCGGATGAAATCCTCACCATGTTCAATAAGCTGAACCCGGGCTACCTCGCGGAAATCCTCTATATGTTCCCCGAGGAAGGGAACAGCGACCAGTCCATCATATCCCAGGCCGACGCGATTTTCTCCGACTGGCCCCTCTACAAGGAAGTCATCTATACGGACGAGGACACGGGCAAGAGCAAGCCCCTCTTCCCCGAGGCGGAACTGGTCAAACGGACTGACGGCTACCGCTGGAAGTCCATTTGGACACACGTCAAGATGGACTTCCTTGCACCCTATGACACCGAGCTCATCATCAAGACAACCGACGACACTTTCTTCTTCAGCCAGATAAACCAGGAGGCGATGAAGTACAAGTTCGTCACCGCCGTCAAGCCTACGAACATGCAGGCCGCCATCTGCTGCTTCAAGTTCCGGGGCAACTGGTTCGTCTACGCGCTCGGCGGCGTGAAGGCACCGGTCATTCCCTTCATACGCAACAAGATTGACCACCAGTTCATCGGCCGCATCGAGGACTTCACCGTCTTCTACATAAGCCGATTCGACATAAAGAGGTAATCGTATGATGAACCCACAAACCCTGCTTCTGTGCGGCATTGTCTTCCTTGCCGTCGGCCTCCTGTTCGCCGCCGCCGGTTTCTGGCTCAGGCTGCCCTCGTCCGTACAGAAAGCCCCCATAAGCAAGATTGCAGGAACTATTTTCTATATCATCGGTGCGCTGACAGCCATAAGCGGCCTGTTCGCCATAGCCTTCCACGGCACTGCCAAGAAGACGATGGTGGAGCTGTGCCTGCTCATATACTTGGCCGCAGTCATCGTCCTGCTCCTCGTGTTCACCTGGCTCGTCAAGGATCCGGGTTCCCGCTAGCCCCTGCCTGCTCCCGGAATTTGATTGATAGCCGGGCGGTTTTGCTGTATAATATTCCTGCAAGATAACCGTAACGTCTCTTGTAGGATGTCCTTATGAAAAAAACGAAAGTTCTTGTATCCGCGGTCCTGACGCTTTTGGCCATGCCCGCCCTGCTCTCCTCCTGCTTCCTCAGAAAGAATTTTGTCATGGCGACGGGCGGAGCGAGCGGGACCTATTATCCCCTGGGAACCGCGATAGCCGGCATCTGGAATTACAGCCTGGGCGACATGAGCGTGAAGGTGATGGCGACCGGGGCTTCCGTGGAGAATATCAGGCTGCTGGCCAAGGGAGAGGCACAGCTCGCCATAGTCCAGAACGACGTGCTTGACTACGCCTGGAACGGGACGGATTTGTTCGAAGGGGAAAAAATCGAGGGCATACAGGCAATCGGGACCCTCTATCCCGAGGTCGTGCAGATTGCCGCATCCGCCTCAAGCGGCATAGAGGACGTGTCCGGACTACGGGGCCGGAGGGTGTCGGTCGGTGACGAGGAATCTGGCGTTGAGCTGAATGCCAAGCAGATACTGGAGGGCTACGGCCTGTCGTTCGCTGACATAGAGAAGCATAACTTTTCCTTTAAGGAGAGCGCGGATGCCATGAGCGCGGGTATGCTCGACGCATGCTTCATCACGGCGGGCGTGCCCAACGCGGCGCTTCAGGAGCTTGCCTCCGCATCTGACATCGTGCTGATTCCGGTCTCCGGAGCGGAGGCGAAGGCCGTCTGCACGGGCCACCCTTTTTACACCAAGACCGTCATCCCCGGCGGGACGTACCGGGGCTCGGACGGCGACGTGCAGGCCCTCTCGGTCAAGGCGACCCTCGTCGTGAGCGCGTCGCTCAGCGAGGATACCGTCTACCGGATGACCAGGACCCTGTTCGAGAACCTGGAGAAGCTGGGTGCGGCGCACCCCAAGGGCAGGGACGTGTCCGCGCCGGCCGCCATAAGCGGGGTGACGATATATTTCCATCCGGGTGCGGTCAGGTATTACCGCGAGTGCGGCGCAATGTAACAGCGTTTAACAGCCTTCGTACCGGCAAGCCAGCCTTCACTAGGGGGTGGGAACAATCAGCATTTTGCTTCCCGATGGTTACGGTGAGAAAACCGTGAAACTTTTGCTTCCCGAAAAGACTTTTCCGTCGTAGCTTGCAGTCACCGTTATATCGGTGGAGCCGGCGGATAGTCCTGTCGCTGTAACCGATTCTCCGGTCGTGGGGCTTAGGGAAGCAAGCGAAATTATGCCGCTATCACCTGTGGTCCAGCTGTAGCTGCACTCCGAGGCATCCGCGCCTACAAGTGTCGCTGTCAGACTTGCGCTATCTCCCACCAGCATCCCGTCGGGACTCCTCCAAGAGGACGAAGCTCCATCCCGCGAGAGGGCAAGCTGAAAGATGGTGATGGTCTTCTCCCCGACAATAATCTCACCGG
Source organism: uncultured Spirochaetaceae bacterium (assembly GCA_902773215.1). Lineage (GTDB taxonomy): Bacteria > Spirochaetota > Spirochaetia > Treponematales > Treponemataceae > Treponema_D. The sequence goes on from CACYDQ010000395.1 coordinate 2,710, forward strand.
TATCCGTATGCTTCATCTTCACCTTGATTGTGGTGCTGCCGCCGCTACTCGGAAGCACCTGGCATGATGAGCCGGACGTGGCGGCACCGGCAGAGGCGACGGAGCTGTCGCTGCTCGAATATGAATCCGGGTCTGATAATATATATTCCACGTCGCTTGCGGATATTCCCGTATAGCTGAATATGTAACTGATCGAATAGTATGGAATATCCGGTCTGAGGAAGAAACTGCCATCCCCCAGGTTGTCAACTCCGCTCACTATGCTTATTGTCAGCGTAAAGCCCGCCACGCTGACATTCCTTTCGGCGGACTCCACGGTCACGCCCTTATATGTCGCCGTCGCCTTCACGGTGGTGCTGCCCGCACTGACAGGGGTAAGGGTGGTGTCCTCGGTGTCCGTGGAGCTTGCCGAAGCAACCTTGCCATCGCCGACTACCCAGCCGTATGTCACGTCCTCCAGGCCGTCCAGGCCGTCAAGCGAGGCTGTCAGGGCGGCCGAGGCCGTTTCGGAGCACAACATGCTGATTGCGGCAGTGGCTGATGCCGGGAGGCCGCTCCCGCCCAGCTCCAGGTCCAGCACGTACACGTCGAATTCTTTTTCCAGTTCCCGGCTTCCCACGGTGGCCTTGACCGTGACCGTGTATTTGCCTCCTGTAGCGCTGCCCACAGTACGAGAGGCATCGCTTCCGGCAAGCAGGTCCGCAGGACTGCCGCTAGCAGCGGACCAATTATAAGTCACGGACCCGCTGACATTGGACACGGTTGCCGTGACGGTCGCACTTCCGTCCTTCGCCAGCACAATCTCGCCCGCAACCGCATCTGCACCGACGGAAAGGCTCAGGCCGGCCACGTTCAGGGGATAGCTGCATTCGGCGGACACACCCTTGTACGTCGCGGTCAGCCTTACGCTCGTCGCTCCCGCAGCAACAGGACTCACCACGGTGCCAGCGCTGTCCGCCGGGCTTACGGAAGCGACGGAGGAATCCAGCACTTCCCATGAATAGGTCACTCCCGCGATGGACGGAAGGCCCGTGAGCGAGGCGGTCAGGGACGTAGAATCCGTGTCCTTGTCCGTCAGTATTATGGGGCTGGCCGTGACCGGGGCAGTACCCGCAGCAGTGCCCCCCGGGATGTCCGTACCGCTCATGCCGGCCTCCAGCACGTACACGTCCAGCTCACGGGTCAACGTCCTGTCACCCAGGTCCGCCGCCACGGTGACGGTCGACATGCCGCCCAGCACGGGGCTGACAGTCACATTCGCGCCGCTTGAGGCCGAAAGGGATACGATGCCTTCCGCCGGAGGCACGCTCCAGGTGTATGACGGAGTACCGCCAAAGAGCAGCACGTCCGCGCTGACGCTGACTCCGCTGCCACCCTTCCGCATGACCAGGAGCATGCGGCCTCCATCAGTCTGTATGCCCGGGGCATCCAGCGTGAGCGTCGCGGCCGTCACGATTGTCGCGGTCGCACTTGCAGTCAGGACAGTGCGTGTTCCAGCCGCATCCGTATAGGAGGCTTCCACGCTGAACGTCTTCGTCTCGGTTGCCGCGCTGGGCACGTATCCTGTACCGAGCATCTGTGTTACGCTGCGGCTGAGCGACGGTCCCGTTCCGACGACGTTCCCGGCCTCGTCCGTCCAGCGGTAGGCCACACCCTCGGGGGCTCCTTCGAGCCCGATGATGCTGAACGTCACGGAATCGCTGTCCGCCGTGGCGGACGTGTATGCCAGCGTGGACGGGGATGCCGCAGCGGATATACCGGATGGCATGAGCCAGTACTGGCGGCGCAGGCTTATCTGTATCTGGCTTGTGTCACCGGATATAGTCTGGGTCTTGCTTCCGGCGTACAGCACCGTGCCGTCCGCCGTCTTTACGGACAGGCTTGCCGTTATCTCGCTGCCGGACACAAGCGCGGGAATTTCATAGTTGATGTTGCCGTTCACGTCCGCACGGGCCGTCGCCGTGAAGTTTATGCCGCCCCCCGTGATTGTCAGAGTGGCGTTCCCGCCCGCAGGGAGCCCTATGCCGTCCGCGCTCAGGGTGATGTTCTGTCTTTGCGAAGTGCCTCTTTCTCCCCCGCCCGTCAGGACTGCCACGATGCTATCCGTGTCGTCTGCGTTCGCCATGGACAGGATGTCTTCCACCCCGACCGAACTGTCCTGCGTGCTGCCCGTGCCGGAAGGGGCGGCAGGGCTTCCTCCTGTGTATATCGCGCCACCCGAGTCCGATGCCCCACCGTTCCCGTTACAGGAAACGGTGACAAGCAGCAGGGGCAGAAGGAAGAGGAAAAAACTCTTTGCGAAAGAAAACGTATGCGTCATGAATCTACGGCGAAGCAGTTTCAAAAGTAACCGCCTTTGAAACAGGCTCGGCCTGCTAATTCTATCACAAACGCAAGCAGTTTGCCAACATCGTGGACAGGGAGCTATGTTTCGTGCTAGAGTAGCAGTATGTTAAAGACAATACGGCCAGAGGCCATAACCGACAACCCCTTCAAGCTGATAGGGAGCGACTGGATGCTCATCACCGCCTGCGAGAAGAGCGTGGATGAAGAAGGAAGCATCACGACGGGCCGCGTCAACACGATGACCGCAAGCTGGGGCGGCCTGGGAGTCCTGTGGAACAAGAGCGTGGCGACGGTCTACGTCCGTCCGACCCGCTACACCAAGGAAATCATGGACAAGACGGACACCTTCTCGCTGAGCGTCCTGCCCCAGAAGTACAAGTCCGCGCTGGA
>CACYDQ010000396.1 GCA_902773215.1 uncultured Spirochaetaceae bacterium
ATCTGGGGCGTGCTGCGGTAGTTCTTGTCCAGCACGATGCTCGTCGTGCCGGGGTACTTCTTGTCAAAGTCCAGTATGAGCCTGACGTGGCTACCCCGCCAGGAGTAAATCGTCTGGTCTGAGTCGCCGACGATGAAGAGGTTCTTGTGCTTGGCGGAAAGAATCTCGGCGATGCGGAACTGCTTCGCGCTCACGTCCTGGAATTCATCCACCATGATGTATTGCATCCGCTCCTGCCACTTCTCGCGGATGTCGGGGAAGTGCTCCAGTATATAGAGTGCAAAGTTGATGAGGTCGTTGAAGTCCACGCCGAAGCACTTCTTCTGCTCGTAGAGGAAGCGGAGGAAGATTTCCTGGTTCTGGTTTATCCCCGGTACGGCCCACTTTGCCTTGAGCTCCTCGTTGTTCAGCTTGTAGATGTATTCGATGTAGCTGTCCGCGCTCATCTTCTTGGCCTCAAGCACCTCGTCAATCTTGCGCTGGACGGTCGTCTCCTTGAGGGTCAGCTTCATGTCGGCGACGACCCGGAGCAGGATTTCCCTCCAGTCCTCCTTGTCCAGTATGATGAAGTCGGCGGGGAAGTTGAGCGTGTTGATGTCCTCGTGCAAAAGCTGGGTGCAGAAGGCGTGGAAAGTGCAGATGAGTCCCAGGTCCATGTCGCCCAGCTGGGAGCGGACTCGGGCTTTCATCTCGTTTGCCGCCCGGTTGGTGAAGGTGACGCAGAGGATGTTCTTGGGCGAGATGCCAAGGTCGCGGACCAGGTAGCAGTAGCGGCTCGTCAGTGCCCGGGTCTTGCCCGAGCCTGCCCCGGCGATGACGCGGACAGGGCCTTCGGTCGTCTTGGCGGCGGCCAGCTGCTCCTCGTTCAGCCGGGAAAGAAAGTCATCCATCGCTTACCCCCGTTCAGCAAGGCCAATCTGCTTGAGGAAGAAGTCAACCTCCGCCCGTACCCGCTTGAGGAAAGCCGTGTCGGTGGAGACCCGGTAGCCGTCGGGGAAGTGCAGGTAGAGGTATTCCCTGCCGGCAAGGAGGGCGGACAGCTGTTCGTTCAGGCTCAGGGTCTTGTCCCTGCGCTGGCTCTCGTCTCCGTGCATCAGGAGGTCTTTTATCGTAAGCAGGGCAGTTTTCTCCTCGGCAAGGAAGGCGGTGGCCGCATCTTTTGCCTGGGGGGCGGGGGCTTCCTGTCCGCAGCTTGCCTGGCACTCTTCTGCCGCCTTGTCCGCTGCTTCCAGAAGGCTCTCGTTTTCTGCCCGGGGGAGACCGAGGTCCAGACCTGTCTGCCCGATGTCCAGAAGATTCTTTACCCCCGCGAATGTGTGCCGGAAGTCCTCCGCATAGCCCGTCATGGACTTGATGCTTATCATCTGGCTCCCGTCTTTGCTCGGCACGGGCAGGGATGCGGGGACGAATGCCGCCCCGTAGTTCTCCGCAGGGGAAATGCGGCAGGACGTAGAGAGCCGCTGTATGGCGTGGGGAACGCCGCTCGCATGCGTCCGGCCCACGCTGTAGCTGAAGTCCAGCCCCGTGACGAACACGGGAACGCCCTCGTCCTTCCGCAGCCGGAGGGCTATGGAGACGGCAGCAAGGCCGACTGAGCCGAGCGGGGCAATGTAGTCATGGACAATTCCTTTCCCGACGAGCCTGTCCAGGTAGGAAGCCTCTGCGTACTTGCTCGCAAAGAAGACCGTCCTGTTTGGGAAAGACCGCGGCACCGAGGGGCGGGACGTGATGTCGGCGAAGAGCAGGGGCGGGGAGCCTGCCACGGCAGAGGCCGCCCCGATGTAGGCTTTCTGTATGACCATCTGGCTTTCCAGGCTGACGACGGCATCGGGCCTGATGCCCCTGCTCAAGAGGGCTGGCAGGGCGGCATCGACTGCGATGATGAAACAGCCCTTACCAGAAATTTCCGTCGTGTCCAGGCTCTCGCCCGCCCCGCAGACGAGGATGGGGCAGGAGACGCTCCTTCCCAGCTGGTAGAGCTGCGCGGACACAGACAGGCGGGGCAGGTTCTGGAAGATGTTCTTGGCAAAGAGCCTACCCATCCGCAATAGCGTTATCTGGTTCTTCCAGAAGGAGGCGATGATTTCCTGCGCTGCCACCGCGACCTGTCCGTAAAAGTCAGGGGCAAACGCCGTTCCCGCGCTGAAGTCCAGCCGGAGTACGCGCCGGTATCTGCCCGTACTGGCAAGCTTTCGCAAAAGGCCGTCCAAGGCGGCAAGCTCGCGGGAGGAGAAGAGCCTGACCCGTCCCTCCCTGTCCAAAACCGTCAGCCTGTCTCGGGCAACGGCGCAGAGCTTTTCGTCCGCTTCGAGCGCGATGATGTCCGCTTCCTTGTCTGCCGCCGCAAACAACTCTTTCAGCCCATAGCACAGGCAGGGAGAAAAGACAAGGATGAGGCTTGCCGGGTCAACCGGCGTGTTCTTCTGTATAAGGGAAAGAACCGCCCGCTCCGGGTCGTACTTGGAATAGAGCGGACGATTTTTGTATATCAATGTTTGCCTGACCTCCCCGCTACCGCCCCGTGAGGGACAGTCAACAAGGAAAGGCCTGTCATCACTGATTGTCGTCAGTTGGAGTTCCTGCCAGATTCCGTAAAGTTCGCAAAGTAGGCATCCCAGACTTTGTTCTCGACCTTCGGGGACTTCATCAGGGTTTCCTCCGCACAGTAATAGTTGACGTTCTCCAGCTTGCTGGCAAGTGCCGTGGAGTCGGTGTCGGAACTATCCTTCGTAATGCCAGTACAACGGAAAACGATGATGTTTGATCCGAGCACGACAGGAACGGAACTCTCCCCGTTTTTGAGGGCAAAAGCCTTCTGCAGGGCATCCTCATTCGTCTTCAGGTTGGCAAGTTCCGTATTGTCCGAGGGAACAGTCTCATAGATGGACGAAGAACCATAGTTGAGCGGGAACGCTTCGGTCTCCTTGACCTCTACGCTGAAATTCCCGGCAGCCTCCTCAAAGCTTGACATGGAGGCCTGCGCAGTGAAATCCTTGGCGATGTTCGTATAGTAGTCCTCGATGTAACCGTGCTCGTTGGTCTTGATGTAGCCGATGATGACATCGACCGTTTCGCTGTCGGAGAAGTCCGCCGCCTTGTCGGCCCCGTCCTTGCGGAAAATCGTGTAGCCGCGGGAGGTAGGGATGACATCAGACAGGGCCCCGGCCTGGAGACTCGTGACCTTCTCCAGGTTTGCGGAATCGGGGATGCTTATCTCGAGCAGGTAGCGATAGGCGCGGGACAGTTTGCCTTCATCGTCGGTATAATACTTCTCGGATTTCTCGCTGACCGCATCCTCAAAGGTAATCTCGTTGGAATTGAGCTGCTTGAGCAGGGCCTTGGCATCGGACTCGCTCTCCAGCGTGACTGCGGACATATCGTATTTGATGAACTTGTCCTTGTTGTTGTCCAGCCTGGCCCATTTGACTGCCTCTTCCCCGGGAAAGTCCTCGGTGTTGAAGGCGACATACTTGAATGAATGCTTTTCCTTGCCCATGTCCGTCAGGAATGCTTCTTCCTTGGAGCTGGCCTTGATACCGTAGAGGGGGCTGTCCTTCATGGAAAGGCTGCTTGAGCCAAGAAGATCGTCGCGGAAGCGGTTGTATTCGAGCGACTTGACTACGCCCTCGCGGAGGGACTTCCTCGTCGCTTTGTCGGTCATGTTGTAGAGCTTGGGCGAATAGTTTCCGCTCTCATCCGTGAAGTAGTTAACCATCATGCGGTTGACAGCCTCGTCCGGAACGCTGTAGCCGGTGCGGGTGACCTCATCGACATAAGCCATGTTTTTGACGGTCTCGGCGAAAGCCTCCGTAAACAAGTAATAGGAAGAAGCCGAGTCGACGTTTATGCCGTATGCCTTATAACGCTCGGCGAGGTTCTCCGTCACGTTCGTGAAAACCGCACCTTTCTCGTAGGTGATTTTCTTTCCGTTGTAGCTGCCGAAGACGGGCACGTCCCTCTTGCCGAAAAGAGCGCTGATGACCTCATACCCACCGAAGGGGATGAACACGATGGCTGAAATCACCAGTATGATGACAGCCCCTATTTTTGTATGGTCCTTTGCTGTTTTTGCTGTTTTTACCTTTATATCCTGAGCCATAATAGGACAAGTGTATCACTGTAGCCCCTGCCTGTCAACGGCCCGCTTTTCACGTCCCGCTTTTCACGCGGACAGAGGAAAATAAGAAAAGTCTTATCGCAAAGGGGCTTTCCATTTTACTTTTCTCTGCTATAATTGTTGTATAAAAAGGGAGCGATTATTATGGACAAATGGAGACGCTTTGCTGTCGCGCTGTTTTTTCTCGCGGCCGGCCTCTTTCAGGCTTATGCCCAGTCCGCGGACGGTGTGCGCAAGCAGGATTTTACGAGCTACCGGGGGCAGCGCAAGCCTGTCGAGAGCGGCGACCTATATATGGAAAGCTTTGCATCGGAGTACGACGGGAGTACGTTGACGATAGACATAGGTTTCAATCAGGGAATTGACCCCCGGTCCATCAAGGGAGAGAACATCCAGATAAACGGCAAGCCCGTCAAAGGGCCGCTCAAGCTCTCCTTCAACAAGGAAGGGACCGTGGTCAGGCTGGTCATAGGCGACTACGTGAGCATTCCCTATTCCTTCTTTATCTGGGGGATACGGAGTTACAGCGGCAGGGAGATGGACAAGGACGGACTGGAGGAGGTGGGCCGCAAGGACAGCTTCTCCTATCAGGATGACGGCTGGCAGCGCAGGTGAAATTCGCTAATAGGCGGGTAACTTTTTGCCGAAAATAGAATTGGATTATTGGAGAATTACGCTGAATGAAAGCTGTTAGATATATTGTTTGTGCGCTTCTTTTTACCTGTTCCCTGTTCCCCGCATCAGCTCTTGCCTTCGGGAAAATCAAGGGTGATGACTACTGGTATGTCCTCAAGCAGGCGGAGAACGCCTATGCCGCCAACGACTACGGGCGGGCGCTTGCGCTGGCAGAGGAGGCAAAGGAGAAAAAAAAGCTGGTCGCCGACTGGGAGAAGCTTGCCCTGGACGAGACCCAGCGCAGCTCCAAGGTCCGCAAGGTGGGCGACTACCTGGACGAGCTCCTGCCCGTCCTGAAGGAAAAGAACTACGACAACGCGGTCTACGTCATAAACAGCAAGCTCAAGCTCTACGGCTCCGATTTCTTCCACGGCCGCTTCTCCGAACTGCAGGCCTGGGTGTGGAATGACTACATCTACCCCGAGGCGGACTTCCTCATAGGCAAGATATACAAGCTGGAAGGCGAATTCGACCTTTCCGGCGACTACCTGGGAAAGGCTTACGACAACATCAAACGGCTGGACATCAAGGACGTCAAGTATGACATACTCTACGAGCTTGCCGACCTGGCCGACTACCGGGAGGACGGCCCTGAATACGAGAAGATGCTGCTCGCCGTCCTCGCCGACGACAAGCTCTACAAGGACGAGGGCTTCATGCGTGCCCTTGTCCGCCTGATAAACGGCGGCAATGAGAGTGACAAGGACGGGGCTGCTAAGGCAGTGGAGAAGTTCTTCCTGCTCTACCGCTCTGACAACGACATCTCCATACAGGCCCTGGAGAAGCTCTCCGCTTATTACGGCCGCATCGGGCAGACCGAGAAGGCTTTGGGCTGCGCGGCCCTGGGCTCTGTCGCTGCCGTGACCAAGATAGAGGACATCCTCAAGGACAGGATGATTGACTACTCATACAAGAGTTTCGTCGATCTGCTCGCCAAGGCTTCGATGTACTCCGACATCATCGACTGGGGCAACAACAACAACATCTGGGAGCTGTTCTACTGCCTGGCCAAGATTTCCCGCGGCTACGGGCAGACCCGCTTCGCTGACGCGCTCTTCACGATTCTCTCCGACTACGAGCCGGAGGATTACTGGAAGCTCCGTGCCTCCAGCGAAATCGCCGCGAGATAATGATAATTTATTCCCCCTCCCGTTGACATTTCCTATCGGGTTGCTATAATTACCTCGATTCTCTTAGTAGAAGTCCATTTGCAGAGAAAAGAGGTAATTATGAAAAGAATTGTGACGATACAGGATATCTCCTGCATAGGCAAGTGCTCCCTGACGGTTGCCCTGCCAATTATCAGCGCGATGGGAATAGAGGCGGGCATCATTCCGACCGCCGTCCTGTCCACCCATACGATGTTCAAGGATTTCACCTTCCATGACCTCACCGATGAGATTCAGAAAATCGCGGACCACTGGAAGAGCCAGAAGATAGCGTTCGACGGAATCTATACGGGCTACCTCGGCAGCTTCAAGCAGCTGGACCTGATGGCCACGTTCTTCGGCGACTTCGGCGGAAAAGGCAAGCTCATCTTCGTCGATCCCTGCATGGCTGACAATGGCAAGCTCTACCCTGGATTCACAAAGGAATTTGCCCTTGCGATGGGCAAGCTCTGCGCCAAGGCGGACGTCATCGCCCCGAACATCACCGAGGCATGCCTGATGCTGGGCGAGGACTATCCCGGCGAGGATTACGACGAAAAGTATATATCCGACCTGATGCAGAAGCTCGCCACCCTGGGAGCCAGGAAAACCATCCTGAAAGGGGTGGGCTACAAGAAGGGCCAGTGCGGAGTCCTGTCCTATGACAGGGAGACCGGCAAGTCCACGGAGTATTTCCACGAGCTGATTCCTGCCAAATTCCACGGTACGGGCGACATCTTCGCCTCGGTCGCCTTCTCCGCCCTCATCCTCGGCAAGGGGATTGACGAGGCCGTCCGCCTTGCAGCCGACTTCACCGTCCTTTCCATAAAGAAGACCCTGGAACACGAGGACCACAACAATTACGGCGTGGACTTCGAAGCCGCCTTCCCGGAGCTCCTGAGAAGGCTCGCGTAAGCGGCGGGAGAGGCCCTGCTGCTTTTCGGAGCAGAGCTTCTCCACTTTCATCTTGTCG
>CACYDQ010000397.1 GCA_902773215.1 uncultured Spirochaetaceae bacterium
GATGGAAGGGAACATACTCCTTTACATTCCCGAAGACTTGGAGCTTTGCGAGTACCTGTCTTTCCCCTGCGCGGATGCAACGGAGACAGTCGTCCTTGCAAGGCTTGATTTTCTTGGAAGCTTTGTCCCGGCGGCAGGAATCAGCGTCATGCATGTACAGCCATACTCCTGATGCGCGTCTTTTTTCTTCAATAATATTTGTGATGAAAGCTTCATACTCCTAGGAAAATCAATTTTTAGGGAGGTATCCATGCGAATTGACCAGCATCCCATTCTGGGAACGTATGACAAAGGCGTTCCCGTCAAATTCACTTTTGACGGGAAGGAACTGGAAGGCTATTCCGGTGAGTCCATCGCTGCAGCCCTCAAGGCCGCCGGAATAATGATTCACCGCTACACAAATAAAAACCACAAGCCCCGGGGCGTATTCTGCGCGATCGGAAGGTGCACGGACTGCGTGATGATTGTGAACGGGGAACCGAACGTGCGCACCTGCATCACTCCGTTGGAGGAGGGCATGGACGTAAAGACCCAGTACGGTGTCCAAGACAGGGAGGACAGCTCCTGGGCACAGGAGGTGGCTCAATGAAAAGACATGAGCTTATTGTCATAGGGGCCGGTCCCGCAGGGCTGAGCGCGGCGATTGAGGCACGGAAAAACGGCATGGATGCCGTGGTCTTCGACGAGAACTCTCGGCCGGGAGGACAGCTGTTCAAGCAGATTCACAAGTTCTTCGGCAGCAAGGAGCACCACGCTAAGGAGCGCGGCTTTATGATAGGCCGCTCGCTCCTCAAGGAAGCTGAGGACCTGGGCGTAAAGGTCGAGCTTAACTCCACGGTGATGGGCATCTACGAGAACAAGGAAGTCACCGTCAAGCAGAACGGCGAGGTCCACCATTACAAGGGAGACTACATCATCATCGCGACGGGAGCCGCCGAGAACATGATTCCCTTCAAGGGATGGGATACCCCGGGAGTGATTGGCGCAGGTGCGGCACAGGCGATGATGAACCTGCAGGGAGTGCGTCCCGGCAAAAAAATCCTCATGGTCGGGAGCGGCAACGTCGGCCTCGTCGTCAGTTTCCAGCTGCTTCAGGCAGGATGTGAGGTCGCTGCCGTCATAGATGCAGCCCCCCGCGTCGGAGGCTACGGAGTCCATGCGTCCAAGGTTGCCCGCACGGGCGTTCCCTTCTACCTCTCCCATACGGTCATTGAGGCGAAAGGCGGCGACAGGGTAAAGAGCGCGGTCATAGCGGAAGTTGACAGCCACTTCAAGCCGATACCGGGAACCGAGAAAGAACTTGACGTGGATACGATATGCATCGCGGTGGGTCTGACCCCGATGAGCCAGCTCGCGGGCAACGCGACATGCAAGATGGAGCTGATACCCCAGAAGGGCGGCAACGTCGCCGTCTGCGATGAGAACGGCGAAACCAGCGTCAAGGGCATATACTGCGCGGGCGATGTCGCGGGCATTGAGGAAGCGAGCTCTGCGATGATTCAGGGAAAGAAGGTCGCAAACCATATCTGCATGAAGGCCGGCTACATAAGCGAGGACGAAGCAGAGACGAAATACCACGGCTATCAGGCCTCCCTCGGCGAGCTCCGGCAAGGGATGTTCGCACCCAAAAACAAGGGACGCAACGACTGGACGGCCACCGATGAAGGCTATGCTATTTCCCGGAACCTCCTTGCAAAAGGCTTCGTCACGGAGGAGGAGCTCAAGGCTTTCCCCGCCGCAAGCTATGAGAAGGAAGGTGTGCACCCGGTCATCGAGTGCACGCAGAACATTCCCTGCAACCCCTGCCAGGAAGCATGTAAGTTCGGCTGCATCATGGTCGGTGCGAACATCACGAGGATCCCCGGTGTGGACACGGCGAAGAAGTGCTCCGGCTGCGGAATGTGCGTCGCGACATGCTCCGGTCAGGCGATATTCCTCGTAAACAAGGAATACGAGAAAGGATTTTCCAGCGTGACCTTTCCCTATGAATTCCTCCCGATGCTTTCGAAGGGGGACAAGGGCAAGGCCTTGGACAGGAGCGGTGCGCCCGTATGCGATGCGGAAATCATCGACGTGAAGGATTTCCCTGCGATGGACAAGACGGCCGTCGTGACGA
>CACYDQ010000398.1 GCA_902773215.1 uncultured Spirochaetaceae bacterium
CCGGAGTTTGAACGTCTTCTCTATTCTGGAGAACTCCGGCCATATGGCCACATTTATGATGCGGGGACTGACAACCCTCTTCCATGATGCGATGATCATTTCCCTGCCTCTGGTCGCGACGCTCTTTCTTGTGAACGTTACGGTCGGCATCCTGTCTAAGGCTGCCCCTCAGATGAACCTGCTCGCCGAAGGCTTCCCTATCCTTATCCTGTCGAGCTTTCTCATTCTCGCTTTCCTGCTCCCGTACTTGATAGAGTTCTTTGAGGCGAGCTTCAGGTACGGTTTCCAGAACTTGCAGACCTTGTTCTCGCAGGTCGGCTACCAGATAGGGGGCGGACAATGAGCCAGATAGACCTGCAATGGTTCTCCGCGGAAGAAGAGGGCAAGACCGAGGAGCCGTCAGAGTACAAGCTCCGTAAGGCCCGCAACGAGGAAGGCCGGGTTCCGAAAAGCCAGGAGCTGAATTCCACCCTCATATACCTGTTCCAGATTCTCCTGCTCATCCTGCTCAGTTCCTGGATGCTCCGTAGCTTCAAGGCTTGTATGTACTATTTCTTCTCGAACATCTTCAGCATAGAGCTGACGAACTATGCTTCGGCATATGTTTTTGCGAGCTACTTCCTCAAGATGGTCATTCCTTTTGGTATCCTGGGCCTGGTCATAGGCGTGGTCTCCAACTTGGTGCAGAATAAAGGCTTCCTGTTTGCGCCCAAGCTGATAATGCCCAAGTTCGACAAGCTCATTCCTCACTTCGGGCAGTATCTCAAGCGTACAATGTTCTCCTTGGAAGGTGGATTTAACATCGTCAAGTCCCTCCTCAAGGTGGTCGTCATAAGCTTTGCCGGCTTCCTCATCATCCGGGGGGACATTACCCGGCTCCTTTCCATGATACAGACGGGCTCGCTTGACCTTGCGATGGGGCACGTTGCCAGTATGGCCGCCAAGATGCTGATAATCAGCGCGGTTTTCCTCCTTGCTGTCGGAATCGTGGATTACGTGGTTCAGAAACGGCAGTTCATGGAGAACATGAAGATGACCAAGCAAGAGGTCAAGGAGGAGTTCAAGGAGCAGGAGGGAGACCCGGAGGTCAAGAGCCGCCTGGAAAACGCCCAGAAGGAGATGCTTTCGCGCAATATGCCCAAGGCCGTGCGGGAGGCTGACGTGCTCATAGCGAACCCGACCCATTTTGCGGTCTCCCTTGCGTGGAAGCGGAATATAGACGATGCCCCCAAGGTGACGGCGAAGGGTACAGACTTGACTGCCTTGAACATGCGGCGGATAGCGGGGGAGGCGGGTGTCCCAATTGTGGAGAACAGGCCTTTGGCTCGTGCTCTCTATACAGAAACTGAAATTGGTGATATAATCCCGGAGGCCTATATCAAGGCTATCGCCACGATATATGGTCAGATAGGATATATGGATAAAAAGAAATAACAGGTGGGTGGGAATAAATGCCAGAGAGGCGGAATAATTTTCTGAATACGTTGCTTTCATCTCAGAACAGCTTGATTGCCGTTGCGGTCGTCATAACCGTTCTGATGATGTTCATTCCATTGCCTAAGGGACTGATAGACCTGGCGATGGTTATCAACATCGCTTTTTCTCTGACCATACTGCTGACGGTCATCTACACCAAACGTGCGGCGGACTTTACGTCCTTCCCTCAGCTGATCCTGCTGGTGACCCTGTTTGGCTTGGCGATAAACGTCTCCTCAACCCGCCTCATACTGACCGGGGCCAACGCTCACGGAAGGATGATGGACAGCCAGAGCGAGATGGTTAAGTCCTTTGCCAACATCGCGACGGGTAACAGCGAGCTGGTCGGCTTCATCATATTCATTATCATCATCGTCGTTCAGGTTATAGTCGTCACAAAGGGTGCGACCCGTGTTTCCGAGGTTACGGCCCGCTTCACCTTGGATGCGATGAATAACAAGATGTTCGACGTTCAGAACGAGATGAACGCCGGCATCATCACCGAGGAGGAGGCGTCCCGCAAGAAGG
>CACYDQ010000399.1 GCA_902773215.1 uncultured Spirochaetaceae bacterium
GACGGCTGGCGGCTGGACCAGTGCTACCAGCTGGGGACCGACGGCGAGGGGGTCCGGGACGGGCGCAACTACTGGTACGACATCCGCCTCGCGGTGGAGGAGGCGTGCGCGGCGAACCGGGCGGACGGCTCCGGCTGGGGGACGCTCGGATACCTGGTCGGGGAGTGCTGGAAGAATACCGCGCAGGAAATACGGCGGTCCGTCGTCGATTCCGGCACGGCGGAAGGTAAGGGGCTCCCGTCCTGCTTCGACTTCCCCTCGCGCAGCTGCATCGCCCGAATCATGACAAAGGACGGGGGCAGCGCGGGCAAGCTCCTCGCCTACGTGTTCTCGGGCGCGGAGGAGAAGGGCTACTCGGCGGGCTTTTTGCCGAATCTTTTTGTGTCCAACCACGACCTGGAGCGGCTCGGCACGGCGATAAGCGAGGTGCACCCGGAGCAGCGGCCCGGCGGGGCGGAGAGCGGCACTTACTATGCCAAGCACAGGATGGCGATGGCAATCCTCGCCGCATACTCCGGCCCCGTTACGGTCTACTATGGGGACGAGTGGGGAGCGTGGCTGGATCCCGCGAGAATCGGGCAGTTCCCCTGCTACCGCGACAACTCGTCGCGCACGGCGGGCAAGACCTCAGGCTTCAGCCCGGAGGAGCAGGAGACGCGGGACTACACGGCGGCACTGCTCGAGGCGAGGCAGAAGCACCCCGCCCTGTCCGGGGGAACAAACGAGACGCTCCTTGCGGAAGGCAGCGTCTACATCGGCAGGAAGACTTCCGGCAGGGAAGAAATTGTCTGCATGCTGAACTGCGGGGAGGAAGCATACGGCTACACCCTGGACAAGGGAGGCAGGGACATTCTGACCGGCAGCAAGGCCGGCAGGACCGGCACGCTCGCCCCCTGGTCCGCCCTCTTCGTGCGGGTGAGATAGGCGGCGCTGTTCTGCCAGAATTGATACTGCACAACCGAATAACACTAGGAAAACATTTATGAGAGAGAAACCTGTCCCCCAAACTATAACCCACGCAATCCCGCCTGTCTGGGATGAGAACAGCAGGATTCTGATTCTGGGAACGATGCCTTCGCCAAAAAGCCGTGAAGCAGGGTTCTTCTACATGCACGCTCAGAACAGGTTCTGGCCGGTCCTTTTCAGGGTGTTCGGAGAGGAACCGGCCTACCGGAACAATGATTCCTACAGGGAGAAGGTTGCCACGGAACGGAAAGATTTCCTCATCCGTCACAACATCGCCCTGTGGGATGTCCTCGCACAATGCCAAATTCAGGGAGCTGCGGACTCCACGATTCAGGAAGCAAAACCTAATGATTTTATGAAGCTCCTTGGCAGCTCAAAAATCCGCCGTGTCTTCTGTACGGGGAAAACCGCGTTCGCCCTCTGGCAGAAGCACTGCGCCGCCCTCTATGAGAGGCGTTTCGGCATCACGGCGGAATGCCTCCCGAGCACAAGCCCTGCCAACGCGCGCTGGCGGACGGACGACCTGGTCCGGGAGTACGGGCGGATTCTGGAGGCTGTCAGGTCCCCGAAGCCCTAGCACAAAAAGAAGATTCCATATAAAATGGAACGAACGATGAACGATGCACGAAAGGAGACGGAGATGGCCGGCGACGAGCTGCTGATGGAGATTGAGGTATCCCTGTGCGGGACGGACTGCCTGGAAGGCAAGGGGTCCAAGGTCGTCATGATTCCGTTCAAGGCACGGACGGACGGGAAATACTTCACGGGCGAAACCGTGACCAACGGCGTGGACACGCAGATACTGGGCCCCGACGACAGCTTCTCGCTTTCGGCCCGCTACATGCTCAAGGGAACCGACTTCACCGGCAAGGCATGCGGCATATTTATAGAAAACAACGGCAGCTCCCTCGACAACTGCGTCCCCCATATCTGGACGGACAGCGAGGCCCTGGCTTTCCTGGAGAAGGCACGGCTCCGGGCGGCGGTGGAACCCGGTGACGGCCGCGTCACCGTCAGGATCTACGGAAAGGGGGCCCCGTCTTCCCCGGGCCGCGAAAAGTAAATTGACATTTATGCCGATAAATCCTATAATTAGCTAGGATTACCAGCGAAGGAAGTTGACATATGAAAAAATTTCTTGCCCTTGCCATAGCATTTTGTGCCTCCAGCCTGCTTTCCGCGCAGGTCAATTTCGGTATAGGGGCTCGCGGATATATAGGAATTCCGGCGGGAACCACGCTGCACGACGACATGTTCAACAGCAATTATGACGTGGCCCTGTTCGAAGGGGTCGGATTCGGTTTCTCCGCCTCCGCGATGATTATACAGGAAGGGATGAAAGGCCTCGGCGTGGGTCTGGAGCTGGGGTACGCCCACAACGAGGTCGGCTGGGAATACTCCAGGGTCAAATATAACATGAAGGGCAAGCTCTCCTACTCATCATTCGATATCCCCCTGCTGGTGAGCTACACCTTCGCCAAGGGTAACTTCCGCGTGGCCCCGCAAATCGGTGCCTATGCATCCATCCCGATCGGAGACCTGAGCTTCGATGTGGAACGGGTGGAAAGCGACGACAAGCTCATCTCGGAGAAAACCTCCAACACGGACCTGGACATAACCAGTAAATTCCTGTTCGGAGGCATCGGAGGTGTCAGCATCGGCTACAAGGTGGGCAACGGGCTGGTCAACTTTGACACCCGCTTCATGGCGGACTTCCCCGCCCTCAAAATTGACAACGGCAAAAGCGGGATTTCCGTCATGACCCGCCGCAAGCTGACCTTCGGGCTGAGCTATACCCACTTCTTCTAGGAGAAAGGGCGGCCTTGCCATGCCGGGCGACACGCTGCTCTTCTTCGCCTCACTCTGCCTGTTCCTTTCATCGGTCGAGTACGCCGTTCCCAAGCCCCTCCCCTTCATGCGCCTGGGGCTGGCGAACATTCCCGTCATCTTCGCGGTCAAATCCTTCCGCACCCGTGACATCTTCTTCCTTATCCTGCTGAAAGTCCTCCTCTCATCCTTCATAAGCGGAACCTTGTTCAGCTACGTGTTCCTCTTCAGCGCGGCCGGAAGCCTTGCAAGCGGCCTTGCGGTCTGCCTCCTCCATTCCCTGCTCAGAAAGTGCGGCGCTGACCGCCTGATGAGCAACGCCGGGCTTTGCCTCGCCGGAGCGCTGGCAAACAACGCCGCCCAGATTGCGGTTGCCCGCGCGGTGATATTCGGCAAACAGGCTTACGTCATCGCCCCCCTCCTCCTTGCCTCGGGCCTGGTCTCGGCCCTGATGCTGGGCATATTCGCCAACACGTTCGAAGAGCATTCCCTCTTCCTGAGAACCGTCCGGGAAGGGGGACAGCAGGGGAGGCCTGCGGACGGGAAGGCCGTCACGGAAACGGGGGCTGCCCCCGGCACGCCGGGCAGGACCGGGAAAAACGGCGTTGTCCCGTTCCTGCCCGCCGCCTTCGCCCTCATCCTGATGCTCGCCCTGCCCTTCCTGCCCGGCCTCCGCATGAAGGCCGCGGCCTGGCTCGCCCTGCTCGCAGCCGCCGAAATCGTGAGGAAGGGAAAGGTCCGCCTTCTCCCCTCGTTCATACTGATCACAAGCCTGACCGCCCTCGCCCTGCTCTCACCGTCAGGGAAAGTCCTGCTCACGGCAGGCAGACTCCGCCTGACACAGGGAGCCCTGGAGACGGGCATCTCCAAGGGACTGACGCTGACCGGAATGCTCTTCGCCTCCCAGACCATTTTTTCCGTCCTGCGGGCGCGAGGGTTGGGGCAGGGCGGCAGGGCAGGAAGCGTGCTCGCGGACTTCGCCCGCCTGTCCGGGCAGGGTCTGGACATAAAGGGCAAGGGGCTCATGGCCGCCCTTGACGGAAGGCTCCTTGACGTGTGGCAGGGGAACGGCGCGCAGGCATAACGCGGATTTTTGAAGAGAACTCAGGAGAAAACGAATTGAAGAAAGGAATGACGATCATCTACCCGGAGTACAAGGGGCTTTACATAAACCTGACGAACCGCTGCCCCTGCGCCTGCACTTTCTGCATCAGGCAGCGCACATCCAAGGCGGAATTCGACAACGTGGACACCCTCTGGCTTGAGCGGGAACCCACCGCGGAGGAGGTCATGGCGGCGGTGCGGGAGGAGGCCCAGAGCGAAAGATTCCGGAACTACAAGGAATTCGTCTTCTGCGGATACGGGGAGCCAACAGAAGCCCTGGACGTGCTTCTTGAGGTCGCCTCGCTCCTGAAGGCTGAGTTCCCCGGAATCCCGGTGCGCATAAACACGAACGGGCTTGCTGACCTTATAAACCACAAGCCTGTTGCCCCCCTGCTGGCGGGCAAGATAGACGCGGTCTCGGTCAGC
>CACYDQ010000400.1 GCA_902773215.1 uncultured Spirochaetaceae bacterium
AGTCTCCATTATCAATATGCCTTGCCTCCTTTTTTGGCGGTCTGTGGTTTTTTTTCATTTCACCACAGGCCGCTTTCTTTTTTAAACTACCCGGTTCCCGGATTTCACAGCAGACAAAAATCCTGCGCCGCACCATCTTCCGCATGAGTCCCTGCGACCGGCCTCCGTTGGCTGCTATTGTATCCAGCGAATTCGCTACATTTTGATCCCCCGTCCATCCTGTAGATTTGCCGTATCAAGAGTTTGCAGGAGGTTAATATGCAGACGGAAACGATTTTGACGGAGATCCACGGGGAGCTTCATGAGCTGCTCGGAGACCACAGGGAGTTCAAGCGGGAAACGCTCTCGAGGCTGTCCGCGCTTGAGAAGGAAGTGCAGGATGCGCCGGGAGCACGGTCCGCCAGGCTGGCGGCCGCCGTGTCCGCGCTGTCCGGGGCGCTGTCGCTTCTGGGAGCGCTCGGAGTCAGGCTTGCCGTGGCAATTCCAGGAGGTGCCGTATGAGCATGCTTGACACAATGGCGGCCGCTTTGCTGGACGAAGGCAGGTCCCGCGCGGAGGTCTACGGATACCTGCTGGGCCAGTTCGTCGGCACGCCGTATGTCTGGGGCGGGTCAAGCCCGCTCGGAACAGACTGCTCCGGCAGCGTGTGTGCCTGTTTGTCCCGGGCCACGGGAAGGCCGGTCCGGGTGACGGCGGACGAACTGTACAGGAGGCATTTCACAACGGACGTACCAAGGGTGGAATGTATGGACGGGAAAATCGCGGCCGCATTCTTCTTGGACAAGTCCGGAAGAGCAGTCCACGTGGCGGGCCACATGGGAGCAGGCCTGTTCCTGAACGCATCGAGCATCGAGACGGAAAGAAAGGCACGGCCGAGAACCTGGAATGAGCTGCTTGCGATGTACCGGGGGTTTGTCCCTGCGCTCCGGATGTATCCGGGAACAGACCCCGGGACCGGCGGGAAGTCTTGCGGCAAGAAGGAGGCAGGGCTGTGAAAGGAAAACTGTATGAAGGCAGCTTCGCGGGCTGCCTGGGTTACCTGCTCAGGCGGGCAGTCCTGCTCGGGGCGAAGCTTGCCGGCTTCAAGGGCTTCTGCCTCTTTTTGGGAACCGCGCTCCTGTGCACGGGCAGGATAGGAGAGGATGTCTGGCTGACACTGGCCGTGACGCTCGTGTGCAGCGCGAGCGGGATCCGGGTGCTGGACTCCCTCACGGAAGGGGCGGATGCCCTGGATGCAAAGAATGCGCTTTCGGAACGGCTTGGAAGCCCGGCCGGATGCAAAGGAATGGAAGGAGAGAAAGGAGAGAAGTATGAGAATTTTGGAATTTCTGCTGCTGCCAGTGCTGCTGGCAGGATTTTTGGCTGGTCCGCTCGCAGCGGAAGGGGTTCAGGATACGACGGAAGGGTGTCCGGTCCAGAGGCCGGCGCAAACGGCAGGGAAAAAGTGGAAAGCACGGATTCCGGCGGAGGAGCGAGCCGGAGCGGAGAGAAAAACGCGGAACGAAAGGGAAACAAGGCGAGCGGACGTGCCGCCCGGGACGCAGGGGCCAGGGGCCGGGACAGAATCCGTGGGGCCATCGGGGCGGCGACGCGTGCCCGAGGAGGAGAGTGAAAATGAAATGAGGGAAGAAAAAGAAGAGGGAGGCGCGCAGAGGATTGACCTGGACGCGCTGGAAGAGGAGCTTGGAAGAATCCTGGACGAGACCGTGGCGGAAGCCTTGGCCGAACAGAAGAAGAGCTTTGAAAGAGATTACGCCCGCCTCTGGGACTCCAGGAGCTTCTGGCGGCGGGCCGCAGTCGGAGAGGGCTGTGCCATAGCGGCATGCATTCTCGGAGGGATTCTTGTCTGGAACCTTGCCAGATGATTTAATCCGCACATGATTCGTCCGTCCGGCGGGGGGTATCACTCCGCCGGACTTTTTAGTTTCCGCCGAAGAAATCCAGCACGTTTTGCATGGAAGCGTCCATGCCACAGGTTTTCTCAGCGAAGGCGCGTATCGTGTCACGGCAGGATACCCTGTCATTACCGTCCGCCCCGTACAGGCCGTCGGCGAATGCGGTTATCTTCTGCATGTCGAGCGGGCTGTCGTCCTCGGGGACGCGGAGGCAGTACCTGAAATCGGCGGGGAGTATGTCTATCCTGGTAGACGTGACGAGGGGCAGCCCCCGGGAGAGGTATTCCCGGCTTTTCAGGAAGGATGCCTCATATAATCCTACTCTGTGGGCCGCCAGCGAGCACAAGGCGATGTCCGAAAGGCCGAAGACCTCGGTCAGCTTGTCGCCGGACAGCGGCCCGTGGAAGACGACGTGCTCCCCAAGCCCGTACTGCGCTGACAAAGCCTTGTATTTTTCCAGCTCGGGACCATCGCCGACCAGGTGCAGGACAAGCTTCCGCCCGCCGCCCGGAGCATAATAATCGCGGAGCCCCTCCAGAACCCGCTCGTACCCGTGCCAGAACGAGAACTGGGCTACGGCTATCATGTGCAGGCAGGTCTTATCGTAGCTTTCTTTCCCGCAGACAGGGATGGACAGCACGTCCACGCCGTTCCGTATCCTGAGCGCGGGGCATCCGAATATCTGTTCGTCGTCCGTCAGCGTCGCAATCCTGTCCACATAGCGGGACAGCTGTTTCCTGAAATACCTGTCCACGAGCAGGACGAACCTGCCCGCAAAGCTCCGGTGCTCCGCGTCGTAGGGGTATGTCGGGATCTCATACACGATGCGGCAGGCAGGGTTCGCCCCGCGGATCCGGCGCAGGATATGCATCACGGACCTGCAGTTTGGCGTTACCCGCCTGACGTACACGTAATCGTACTTTTTCCCGTCCAGGAAGGAAAGGTCGAACATTCTCCTGGAAAAAAGGCAACTGAGGAAGATGATCGCATAATTGGAGCCGCAGCGGAGGCGGAGGTTGACCAGGTCGCAGCTGCCCAGACGCTCCCGGAAAAGCCCGTGCTGCGCATGGATTTTCTTGAGGATGCCGACAGCCTTGCCGTCCGTCCCCGGGTTCTGCCGGTCAAAGTATATGTAGAGGCCCGTCATACTTTTACTGCCGTCACAGGCTGTCTATGCCCGCAAGGATTTTTTCCGCCGCGTGCCCGTCGCCGAAGGGCCTGTAGGACGGGTCGATCTCCTGCTCCCTCGCGAGGGCGGCGAGGATGGCCTCCTTCTCGGGCCTGCACAGCTGGTTGCGGTTCCCGACCATTGTCTCGGGCCATGCGACCTTGTCAAAGACGAACACGCACTGCACCCCGGCGAAGAAGGCCTCGCACTGGAGGCCGCCCGAGTCGGTGACGATTTTCTTCGCGCTCAGGGTCAGGTGGACGGAGTCGGAGTACCTGACCGGACGGGTCAGGATGATGTTCTTGTAGCCCTTCTCCGCCACGAGTCGCCGCGCCCGCACCTGGTTCCGGGGATGGACGGGGTATACCGTCGGCGCGTCGAGGCTGTCCATCGCGGCGAGGATTTCGTTCAGAGGCCCGTCATCATAAGTGTTCTCCTGCCGGTGGCATGTCATGTAATAGAAGCTGTCAGGCAGGGTGACGGGCTCGCCGTCAAAGCCGGTGATGCCGCCTGGCTTCCATTCCGTCTTGGCGAAATGGAGGAAGGAATCGTACATGATGTTCCCGACGACGGATGCCCTGTGCCCGCCTGAGGTCAGGTTCTCTTTCCGGAGGTTCTCCATCGCGCTCTCCGTGGGGCAGAAGAGCAGGGTGGACACATGGTCAGTGACAACACGGTTCACCTCCTCCGGGTTCGCCAGGGTGCCCATCCTGAGCCCTGCCTCCACGTGCAGGACGGGGATGTGCAGTTTGACCGCCGCGAGCGCCCCCGCCATAGTAGAATTTGTGTCGCCGTAGACGAGGAGCGCGTCGGGCTTCTCCTTGAGCAGCACCTGCTCGACCCCGGCGAGCATCCTGCCGGTCATATCCCCATGGCTCCCGCCGCTCACGCCCAGGTTGTAGTCCGGGCGAGGGATGTGCATTTCCTCGAAGAACACGTCGCTCATCTCCGGGTCGTAGTGCTGCCCGGTGTGCACGAGAATTTCCTGATGCTTTGTCCTGAACACGCGGCTCCCCGCCGCCGCCTTGACGAACTGCGGCCGCGCTCCGACCACCGTGACGATTTTCATTATAGGGCTCCTTGGGTAGGATTCTCAAAGTTTTCGTTTTTCTGATAAATTCAGCCCGATAGTTTGCAAAATTTTGGAAACTATCGTATAATAGTTACCATGAAACTGGAAACTATTCAGAGCATAATCCTCCAGAACCAGAAACGGCTCTCCGAGGAAGAGGAGACCGTCCCCCGGTGCCTGAAGATGGAGACGATTCCCCGTAAAGCCTCGGTTCTCATGGGCATCCGTCGGGCAGGAAAATCCACGTATATACGGAAGCTCATAGCAGATACCGTTCCCGACAAGGAGAGCGTATGCTGGCTCGATTTCGCCGATGACCGCCTGATTGCCCTGCAGTCAGAGGAGCCGGGGCAGATAGCGGATGCCTATTACCAGCTTTACCCGGAGAATCACGGCAAGACGGTCGTCTTCTTTCTGGATGAGATACAGCTCGTGAACGACTGGGCCTTGTTCGTGAACAGGCTCCAGAACACGGAAGACTGCCAGATTTTTATTACCGGCTCATCAGCGCGGATGCTCTCCAAGGAGCTTGCATCGGAACTCGGGGGGCGTACCCTCAGCTGGGAGCTGTTCCCCTATTCCTTCGGGGAATACCTTGCAGCCTGCGGCATATCTTCGAGGAAGGACGTGATAGCGAACGGGGACAAGGTGGGATTCCTTTTCTCGGAATACGTGAAATGGGGCGGGTTCCCCGAGCTGAGGTACATAAGCTCGGAAGCGCAGAAGAGCAGGTATCTTCAGGGAATCGCGATGGACGTGATCACCAGGGACGTGGCGATGCGTTACAAGATACAGGACCTGCCCCTGCTCCATGCCCTCCTGATAATGCTTCTGGGGAATATGTCCCGGAGCGTCACCGTGAACAAGCTGAGGCAGCGGCTCGCCGGGATGCATCATTCCACCTCCGGCGAATGGATATCGAGGTACCTTGGCTATCTCAATGACGCATACATCATTTTCCCCGTGGGAATACTCTCCCCGAACAGTGCGGTCCGTGCGGTGAACCCTAAGAAGATTTACTGCGCCGACCATGCCCTTGCGACCGCATGCGACTTCAGCCTGTTCGACAACACCGGCATCATCCTGGAGAACATGGTGTACATTCAGCTGAGAAGGCAAGGTTACGAAATCCATTATTACAAGACAGCGAGCGGCTATGAGATTGATTTCGTGACCGGTAAGGAGGGGAATATTGCCTTATATCAGGTCTGCGCGGATATGGACGATGCGGACACCAGAAAAAGGGAGCTTCGGGCAATAAAGGATGCCTGCACGGATCTGGGCTGCAAGGAGGCGACGGTAATCACGCTCCGGCAGGAGGA
>CACYDQ010000401.1 GCA_902773215.1 uncultured Spirochaetaceae bacterium
CTTCCTCGCAGGGCCGAGGATCGGAAAGTACATCGACGGGAAGTCGCAGGCCATTCCCGGCCACAACATCCCCATGGCGATGCTCGGTGGCTTCATCCTGTGGACGGGCTGGTACGGGTTCAACCCCGGAAGCGAGCTTGCCTTTGACGAGACTACGCTGTACACGACGATAACGACGACCTTCTCAGGTGCGGCAGGAGGAATTGTTGCCCTCTTCTTTACCTGGGCACGCTACAAGAAGCCTGACCCGACGCTCGCACTCAACGGTGCGCTCGGAGCCCTGGTCGCCGTCTGTACGGGAGTCGCGGAGATAAGCATCTTAGGTTCCGTCATCATCGGAATCGTGAGCGGAATCCTCCTGCCCCTCAGCGTTGAGTTCGTGGACAAGAAGCTCCATGTGGACGATCCTGCCGGTGCAATATCCCTGCACGGGGCGAACGGTATCATCGGTGTGCTTGAGGGCGGGCTTCTGTCCACGTCGCGCGGGCTTTTCTACGGGCACGGAATACAGAGCTTCCTTGTGCAGCTGCTCGGAATCGCGAGCATCGGGGCATTCGTCCTGATTACGACCTTCGTCATGTTCTACATACTGAAAAAGACGATGGGCATCCGCGTGACCAAGGAAGAGGAGCTGGACGGACTGGACAAGCACGAGCATGGCATGGTTGCCTACATAAACTAGGAGGGCGTAAATGGCAAATATGTACAATGTCACTTTGATATTCAACCCGGACAAGCTGAAGGCGGTCATCAGCGAGTTTAACAAGCTCGGCATCACGGGCATCACCGTCACCCATGTGGAGGGCTGCGGGGCACAGCACGGCTTCAAGGGCTACTACCGGGGGGTGGAAACCGAGATACAGCTCCTGCCCAAAGTCAAGGTTGAGGTAATCGTCTCCGCGATTCCCGTTGACAAGGTAATCGAGACTGCGGCGGCGGTGCTGGACAGCAAGGAAATCGGAGCCGGCAAGATATTCGTGTATGACGTGGAGAAAGTCTACCGCGTCCGCACGAAAGAGACGGACTTCGACGCGCTGCAGGACAAACGTTCCTAAAGCACGGCCGATTCCTTCAATATCTTTTTGCGGGAATCGGTCAGAATTATAGAAAGCAAATCACATTATTCGTATAGGAGATTAATATGGAATTCAAGCGCAAGAACATTCACGGCGGAGCGGCATACGAGGATGTCGCAGGATACTCCCGCATCGTTATCGCCGGGCCGTTCGTCTACGTTTCGGGGACGACTGCCGTAACGCCGGAAGGAACCGTCTACGGTGAGGGAAGCCCCTACGAACAGGCGAAGTACGTTTTCACCAAGCTCGTCAAGCTGCTGGAAGAGAACGGCGTGAAGAAAGAGGAGGTCGTCAAGGTGAACATCTACGCGACCAGCTCCTCCTACAACAGTGAAATCACCAAGGCCTACTCCGAGTTCTTCAAGGAGTCCAGGCCCTGCTGCACCTGGCTGGGCATAAAGGAGCTGAACCGCCCCACCCAGCTTGTGGAAATTGAAATGCAGGCCATCATCGGCTGCAAGTGAGTTTGGCTGAAAGGCAAGCTTGTTTCAAAAGTAACGACTTTTGAAACAAGCAGTTGCTTCCGTACGGATTCAGGCACAGAGGGTGTGCGCGATGTGCCGGGGGCTGACGCAATGGGGTGTCAGCCCCTTTTTGTTCTGATTTTTACAATAACAGGACGCGGCAAAAAGGATATCATATCCTTCCGTGAACATATTCGACATTCTTGGTCCCGTCATGGTCGGCCCCTCAAGTTCCCATACGGCGGGGGCCGTGCGCATAGGTAGGGTTGCCCTGAAGCTCCTCAAAGAGAAAGCCGTCTTTGCGGACATCATGCTTTACGGCTCCTTCGCCGACACGGGCAAGGGACACGGTACCGACAGGGCCCTCGTGGCGGGCATCCTAGGCATGCGGGAGGATGATGTCCGCATCCCCCGGAGCCTTGAGCTCGCACAGGAAACGGGCCTCTCCTTTTTTTTCTCCAAGACTGATACGCTGAATGACGCTCACCCCAACACTGCCCTGCTTACCCTGCAGGGGGAGCACGGCAAGAAGATTTCCGTGCAGGCTTCATCCATCGGGGGCGGACGAATTATGATAAACAAGCTGGACGGAATCAGCGTGAATTTCAGCGCGGAGATGCCCACGCTCATCGTGCACAACTACGACCTGCCGGGGCATATTGCCGCCGTCACCGGCCTTTTGTACCAGAACGGAATCAACATCGCCTCCATGCACCTGAGCAGGGTATCCAGGGGATCCTATGCGGTCATGGTGCTTGAGACTGACCAGAAACTCCCTGCCAGCATACTCAGCGAGATTGAATCATTCAAGGGAATCATAAAAGTGACATACTTTGACGGGGAGGAGTGAGATGGGGCTTTCGTCTTTTTCCGAGATACTGACGGCGTGCGGCGACGAGGACAAGGATTTCTTCCGGATTGTGCTTGAGGCGCAGTGCAGGGAGAACGGCTGCACAGAGGATGAGGCCCTGCATACGATGAGGACAATGTGGGCCGCGATGCTGGAGGCGGAGTCCGGCTACAAGGCCTCCGATCGGTCCGCGAGCGGACTGAGCGGGGGAGACGGAAAGAAGTTCGAGGACTATGCGCTCGGCGGGAAGAGCCTGTGCGGAGGTCTCCCCGCACGGATGATTGCGGTCGCTCTCAAGACGGCGGAATCCAACGCATGCATGAAACGAATCGTCGCAAGCCCGACCGCAGGAAGCTGCGGCGTGCTCCCCGCTGTCCTTATACCCCTCTTCCATGAAGGGATGTTCGGGGAAGAGAAAATCATACGGGCACTTTTCGTGGCGGCAGGAACCGGACAGGTCATCGCGTCTCGTGCGACGATATCCGGCGCGGAAGGGGGCTGCCAGGCAGAGGTAGGCAGTGCGTCCGCGATGGCGGCAGCCGCGCTCGTGTTCCTGAAAGGGGGGACCGCGGAACAGGTCTGTAACGCGGCGGGATTCGCCCTGCAGAACCTGCTGGGCCTTGTGTGCGATCCGGTGGCGGGACTTGTGGAAGTTCCCTGCGTAAAGCGGAACGTCATGGGCGTGATGAACGCGCTGTCATGCGCGGATATGTCCCTCGCGGGTCTTGCCGCCCATATTCCCGCAGATGAAATCGTCGATGCGATGAAAACGGTGGGAAGAATGCTCCCTACTGACCTGCGTGAAACCGGCAGAGGCGGGCTTGCCGCCACGCCTTGGGGTCGGGAGTTCTCGCGGTCATTCTTTTTATAGGCCGGTTCGGAAATCAACCTCGTTTACATCAAGGTCAAAGCTCCCGGACGAATCGCAGTTCATCCGGGATACGCGGCCCTATTCCTTCCAGTAGACCCTGCCTTCTTTGCGGGGGACTGGAGCCGGAATCTCGCCGTCGGCATAGCCAATCGCGCAGTGTCCGATTCCTTCCCATTCACCGCTGATTCCCAGATCCTTCAGGATGGCCTTGCCTTCCGCGCTCTCAAACTCCTCTTTCGCGCGGTGAATCCAAATGCTCCCCAAGCCGAGGGCATGGCTTGCGAGCATCAGGTTCCCCATCACGAGCGAGCCGTCATAGACGCGGTTCGCCCAGTCCTTCTTGCCAAGGACAATCAGGATGACGGGCGCCCCGTAGAAGGGGTCGAACGACTCGTTGCCCAGAACCCGTGC
>CACYDQ010000402.1 GCA_902773215.1 uncultured Spirochaetaceae bacterium
AATCTGATTGACTTTCTGATACGGGCGAAGAAGGCGACATACGCGGGGAAAGGGGCGGAGACGGCCCCGTCCCGCCAGGGCTCGCACGACCTCGTGTACCGCGAGGGCGATTTCATGTACTACGACACATACCTCGGGGGCGAGAAGTTCGCCGGAGAAGAAGCCCTGTGGATTTCAGACAGCCCCAGCTGGAGCATGAACTATATCGGGCGCGTGACCGGGGAAAAATTCAGCGGGGATTTCCTGAAGGAGGCATTGCTGCACGTGCCGCACGAAATGCCGTTCCGGGGTCCGGAGTCCTACACGAACGGAGGCTACGAGTACACCTGCCATGTCGATGGCGATTTCGACTGGTTTCAGGGCCGTGAGACGATACGCTACGACGGCAGCGAAATCTACGAATGCTTTTTCCACGGCGGGCTGGTGAAGTAGAGGTTCAGGCCAGCGGCGTCATCGTATGTGTGGGATGACCAAAAATTTTTACGAGAAATGCTTGACTCTCCCCTAAGGGGATAGCTTAGACTTCATGGCAGATGAATGTCAGACAGGGGTACGACACGGATGCTGAAAATCGGTGAGTTCTCGAAGCTGTGCCAGATGACGGTAAAGGCGCTGAGGTTCTATGAGAAAGAGGGCCTCCTGATTCCCGCTTCCGTTGACGAATGGACGGGATACCGCCTGTACACGACTGACCAGCTCCGCACGGCGGCACGGATCAAGTCCTACCGCCAGCTGGACTTGTCGATTGACGAGATACGGGCGATTTTCGCGGGGAAAGACGCGCGCGCCATCCTTGAGGAGAAAGCCCGGCAGCTTCGGAATCAGCAGAAGGAAATCGCCGTCCGTCTTTCAATCATCAATCACATTCTGGAGAAGGACAGCATGGAGTATCAGGTCACGGTCAAAGAAATCCCGGAGCACATCGTGTATTACACGGAAAAGCGACTCTCAAAATACTCGGACATGATGCAGGTGATTCCCGCAATCGGCGCGGAATTCAAACGGCTCAATCCGAATCTTTCCTGCACGGAACCGCAGTACGAGTTCTGCGAATACCCCGACGGTGAATACCGGGAAAGCGACGTGCACGTCCGCCACGTGGAGGCCGTCACGGGATTCGGAAAGGAAAGCGAGGACATCAAGTTCAAGAAGCTTCCTGCCGCAAAGGTCCTCAGCATCTTCCACAAGGGGGCCTATGATGAGATTGGCGGTGCATACGCGTTCATCATGAAATACGCGGAAGAGAACGGCTACACGGCCGCAGGACTCTCGCGCGAGTGCTACATCGACGGAATCTGGAACAAGGATTCCGTTGACGAATGGCTCACGGAAATCCAGCTTCCGATAGAGTAAATTGCAAGGAGGTGTGATATGCCGTTTGATTTCAAGAAAGAGTACAAGGAGTTCTACCTCCCCAAGAGCACACCGGAGATTGTTACGGTCCCGCCGGTGAACTACGTCGCCGTCCGCGGGAAGGGGAACCCGAACGAGGAGGGCGGGGCCTACCAGCAGGCAGTCGGCATCCTGTATGCCGTGTCCTACACGCTCAAGATGAGCTACAAGACCGACCACAGGATCGAAGACTTCTTTGAGTACGTCGTCCCCCCGCTGGAAGGCTTCTGGTGGCAGGACGGCGTAGACGGCGCGGACTATTCCGACAAGAGTTCGTTCAACTGGATTTCTGTCATCCGCCTGCCGGATTTCGTCACGAAGAAGGACTTCGACTGGGCAGTGGAGGCCACGACAAAGAAGAAGAAGCTCGACTGCAGCCCGGCGGAGTTCTTCACGGTGGACGAGGGCCTCTGCGTCCAGGTGATGCATACCGGAAGCTATGATGACGAGCCTGAGACCGTGAAACTGATGGACGACTTCATCCATGCGAACGGCTACGAGAACGATTTCTCCGGCACGCGCCTGCACCACGAGATATACCTTTCCGACCCGCGCAAGACCGCCCCCGCCAAGCAGAAGACGGTCATCAGGCATCCGGTGAAGCCACGTTGATAATGAAGGGTTGGCAGAGCTTGCCGCATTGCCTCTGGCTCTGCTCACAGGCTTGCCTTTTATGCCGTAAAGTTATATCCTTGTTCCTATGTGTATGCATAAAGTAGGAATCAGCAAACTTCTTTCTATATTAGGGGCTTCCATCCTGCTGCTTGCCGCTCCTCTTGCGGCGATGAGCAGGAACGGGGAGTCCATAAAGTCTTCCAGCAAGAACGTCGAGAGCTTCACGCTGGAAAACGGGCTTACGGTCTTTACGTCCGAGAACCACAGCGTTCCCCTCGTCTACATAGAGATTGCCGTCCGTGCGGGTGGTGTGACGCAGACCCCCGAGACGGCGGGCCTCTTCCACCTTTACGAGCACATGATGTTCAAGGGCAACGAGCTGTACCGGGACGCGGCCTCCGT
>CACYDQ010000403.1 GCA_902773215.1 uncultured Spirochaetaceae bacterium
AAATAGCAAAGGAAATAAAACCTTCCGCCCGTGGTGAAATTGAAATAACGGCAGTGAACAACGCCTATCTTGCAAAAGAAAAACTCAGCGTTGAGTTATTGGGGCGTGGCATGGCATGGCTTGACACCGGCACTTACGACGGACTCCTTGAGGCATCCAACTTCATCGCGACGATACAGAAGCGGCAGGGTATGTATGTCTCCTGCATCGAGGAGATAGCCTTCTCCAACGGCTGGATCACGAAAGACGATATGCTGAGGATGGCGGACGGTTACAAGACCAGCTACGGGGACTATCTCCGCTACATAGCACAGACGAGGAACTAGAAGATGGCATTTGAATTCATACGGACAGACATAGAGGGCGTCTTCGAGGTCATTCCCAAGGTCTTTGGTGACAAGCGGGGCTTCTTCCTGGAATGCTACAACCGGAGAGACTTCGAGGAAGCGGGAATACAGGCAGACTTCGTCCAGGACAACATATCATCCAGCTCAAAAGGAGTGCTGAGGGGGCTTCATTTTCAGAAGCATCATCCCCAGGGCAAGCTGGTCAGCGTCGTCTCCGGACAGGTGTACGACGTGGCCGTTGACCTGAGAGAGGGATCTGCGACCTTCGGTGCCCATTGCGGGGTCGTACTGGACGGAGAAAGGCACAATGCCTTTTATATCCCGGCAGGATTCGCCCACGGTTTCTGCGTCATGTCGGACACGGCGATGTTCGCTTACAAGTGCACGGACTTCTATCATCCTGAAGACGAAGGAGGCCTCAAATGGAACGACCCGGCAATCGGAATAGACTGGAGCAAGTATCTGGAAGGAGCTCAGCCGGTCCTGTCCGCAAAGGACGAAAAGCAGCCTGCCTTCGCCCCGAGCGGCAGGTATTTTGACAAGAACGCGGTCTGGATAGGCAACTAACGAGTATAGAAGAGACAGCGGGAGGGGATACGGATGATTTGGCTGATAGGCAGCAACGGGATGCTGGGGCAGGAGCTTGCCCGGATGTTCGACCAGAACAAGATGCAGTGGGTGGGGACAAACTCGGAAGTGGACATCGGCTCATCCGAGGCACTGGAGACCTTCGCGGCATCACATGACAGCAGTGCGGGCAGGACAGGGAACGCCGCCAGCAAGGGGAAGATACCGGCAAAGATAACCTGGGTCGTCAACTGCGCCGCATATACGGCCGTGGACAAGGCTGAGGAAGAGCAGGAGCGTGCCCACAGAGTCAATGCCGCAGGCCCTCTCAACATAGCCCGGACGGCCCGCCACATCGGTGCCAAGCTGATTCATATCTCCACCGATTACGTATTCGGCGGAGAGCCGGCATCCAAGACCCCTTATGACGACGACGCACGGAAAAACCCGCAGTGTGTCTACGGGCTGACTAAGGCGGAAGGCGAGGATGCGATACAGAAGGAGATGACCCAGTACTATATCCTCAGGACAGCCTGGCTCTACGGCTTTTCCGGGGCAAACTTCGTCTACAAGATAACCAGCCTGATGAACGGGAAGCAGGAGCTCAAGGTCGTGGACGATCAGCGGGGGACGCCTACCTGTGCCACAACCCTTGCGGACGTAATAGTGAAGATAATCAGCTCTTCCGACAATGCCCACAGCCTCTTCGGTAAAAATGCCGCCATTCCCTACGGTGTCTACAACTGCACGGACTCTGGCGAGGCGAGCTGGTATGAGTTTGCCCAGAAGATATATGAATACGGCAGGAAGCACGGGCGTATAACGGGCAGCTGCGAGATTTCTTCCTGCACGAGCGCGGAATTCCCGCAGAAAGCCAAGCGGCCTGCCTGGTCAGTGCTGGACAAGACGAAAATCCAGTCCGCACTGCACATCAAGCTCCCGTCCTGGGAAAGCTCGCTCGAGAAATTCATCAAGTCGGACAGGTTCAAGGCAAACTAGCAGAGAAAATAACAGGAGAAGACACATGGCAAACAGAAAGCTTACTAACATACTGGTGACGGGAGGCTGCGGCTTCATCGGCAGCAACTTCATCCGTTACCTCTTCGGCATGAGCGCGTCGGGCGCGGATGCTTTCATGGACGCAGGCTTTTCCGGCAGGGTCATCAACACAGACTGCCTGACCTATGCAGGCAACACCGAGAACCTGACGGAGGTCGAACAGAAATACGGGGGCAGCCGTTACTTCTTTGAGAAAGCGGACATCACCGACCGGGCCGAGATGGAGCGGATTTTCAAGCAGTATGATATAGACACGGTCATTCACTTCGCGGCAGAAAGCCATGTAGACCGCTCGGTGCTCGGGCCGGGGGCCTTTGTCCAGACCAACGTCACCGGCACCTTTACCCTGCTGGACGTCGCGCGGAACTACTGGGGCTGCTCGCTGGACAAAAAGAGGGACGACGTGCTCTTCCACCATATCTCGACCGACGAGGTCTACGGCTCACTGGGCGACACGGGCTATTTCCGCGAGGACACCCCCTACGATCCCCGCTCCCCCTACTCCGCGAGCAAAGCCTCGAGCGATCACATCGCGATGGCATACTTCCACACCTTCGGCCTGCCGGTCACGCTCTCCAACTGCACGAACAACTATGGGCCATACCAGTTCCCGGAAAAGCTGATTCCCCTGATGATAGCGAACATCCGCGACGGCAAGCCCCTCCCCGTCTACGGCGAAGGCAAGAACATCCGCGACTGGATTTACGTGGAGGATCACAACCGCGCCGTCTGGCAGATAGTGCGTGACGGGCATGCGGGAGAGAAGTATAACATCGGCGGCGAGAACGAGTGGCAGAACATCACCCTGCTGGGAAAGCTTATAGAGCTTGTTTCTGGAGAGCTGGGCAAGGACACGGCTGCCGTCGAGGCCACGATAACCCACGTCAAGGACAGGCCGGGCCACGATGCCCGCTATGCGATAGACTG
>CACYDQ010000404.1 GCA_902773215.1 uncultured Spirochaetaceae bacterium
GGCCTGCTTCTTGCTCTCCTCCAAGTCAAAGAGCCTCGCACGCAGGACGCGCCACGCCTTGGCCTTGTTCTTTATCTGGCTCTTCTCATCCTGCTGGATGACGACGATGCCCGTCGGGATGTGGGTCAAGCGGACCGCTGAGTCCGTCGTGTTGACGCACTGGCCGCCCGGGCCTCCCGCCCGCATCACGTCCACGCGCACGTCCTCGGGCTTTATGTCAATCTCGGTCTCCTCGGCCTCGGGCAGGACTGCCACCGTGGCGGTGGAAGTCTGGAGCCGCCCCTGTGCTTCGGTCGCGGGAACGCGCTGGACGCGGTGCACGCCGCTCTCCCAGCGGAGGGTCCCGTAGACGAACTTGCCGCTTATGGACGTGACTATCTTGTTGAAGCCTCCGACCTCGGTCTCCTGGGCTTCCATCGTCTCGGTCTTCCAGCCCTTGCGGTCGGCAAGGTGGATATACATCTCCCAGAGGTCGCGGACAAAGAGGCTCGCCTCGTCGCCGCCCGCCGCACTGCGGATTTCCAGGATGATGTTCTTCTCATCCAGCGGATCCGGTGGAATGAGGAGGAACTTGAGCTTTTCTTCCAGCACGGGCTTCTGGGCCTCATACTCGTTCAGCTCCTCGCGGGCCAGCTCCTTCATGTCGTGGTCGTCCTCTTCCGTGATGAGCCGGGTGTCGTCCTCTATACCCTTGAGGACCCGCTTGTACTCCCCGTACAGCTCCATCAGCTCGGAAAGGTGCTGGTGCTCCCGCATGACCTCCTTGTACTTCTTCTGATCCTTGACCAGAGCGGCATCGGAGACGAGAGCCTTCACCTCCTCAAAACGGACGGAAAGGCTTTCGAGCTTCTTGATTAAATCCATATGTTCTATCCCAAAAAAATGTGCGCCCCCGGAACACAGAGAAGCCCCGGGAGCGTAGTTACATCAGTCGAAGTATCCCTTCGCCTTCAAAAGCTCGGCGTTGAGGATGCCGCCCAGGGCAGCACCGCGCTTGGTGTTGTGACTCAGGGCGATGAACTTCACGTCAAAGACCGGGCATTCGCGCAGACGGCCGATGACGCATGCCATTCCCTTCTCGGTCTCCCTGTCCCGCCGGGGCTGGGGCCGGTTCTGCTCGTGGCGCACGACGATAGGATGCTCGGGCGCGGACGGCAGGGCAAGCTCCTGCGGCACGGACCGGTAGGAAGTCCACACCCGCTCAATCTCCGCGAGAGAGGGCTTCTTGCCTTCCGGCAGGTCAAACTCCAGGCTGACGATAGCCGTGTGCCCGTCTATGACCGGAACCCTCGTGCAGGTGGAGCTGACGAGCGGCGCGGAGGCGTTCTCGATGCTGTCACCGGCGACGCGGCCCAGAATCTTCAGGCACTCCTTCTCGGTCTTCTCCTCCTCGCCCCCGATGAAGGGAACGATGTTGTCTATCATGTCGTAGGAGGGAACGCCGGGGTATCCCGCGCCGCTCACCGCCTGCTCGGTCGTCACGATCATCCGCTTGACGGGGTAGCCCGCCTGAATCAGCGCATGGAGGGGCATCATGTAGGTCTGGAGCGAACAGTTGGGCTTGACGACGATGAAGCCCTTGTCCCAGCCGTGGTGCTGCCGCTGCTTGGCGATGATGTCCAGATGGGCAAAGTTTATCTCGGGCACGAGCATGGGAACGTCGCTTGTCCAGCGGTTCGCGCTCGCGTTGGAGACTACCGGAATGCCCTCGGCGGCATAGCGCTCCTCAAGGGCCTTGATCTCGTCCTTGGACATCTCCAGGGCGGAGAAAACGAAGCGGCACTTGCCCAGGGCCTTCTTCTCGTCATTCGCGTCCTCGACGACAAGGGGGGCGACCGCGGCGGGGATGTCCGCCCCGATGAGCCAGCGGTTCTCAACCGCATCGGCATACTTCTTGCCCGCGCTCCGGGGAGAGGCCGCCACGTAAGTGACCTCGAACCACGGATGATCCTCAAGCAGTTTTATGTAACGCTGGCCGACCATGCCGGTCGCACCCAGAACTCCTACCGGTATTTTTCCGCTCATATTCCGCACTCCTTGATGGCGTTCCTGATGATTTCCTGAGCCTCCGCCCTCGCCTCGACGATCGGCAGGCGGCAGGTTCCCGCGCTTATCCCCTCCATGCCGGAGGTCTGGGCCTTGTAGTTCATCGCATACTTGATGCTGGACGGATTGCCGTCGCAGAAGGCCGCGCGGAAGAAGGGCTGCAGGCGGTAGTGAATCTTGCGTGCCGCCGCTATGTCACCCTTCAGGCAGTCATGCACCAGCTCGGTCATAAGGCCGGGAATCAGGTTGGTCACGACGCTGATGACACCGTCCCCGCCCGCCGCCATCAGTGGCAGGGTCAGGGAGTCGTCGCCGGACATGACGGAGAAGTCCGGGTGGCGCGAGACCACCTTCTCGATGACTTCCATCATCTGGCTGATGCTGCCGCTCGCCTCCTTGACGCCCGCGATGTTCGGCAGGTCGGCGATGCGCATGAGCGTGGGTACGGTGATGTTCTTGCCCGTCCGTCCCTGTATGTTGTAGACGATAATGGGAATGCCGACCTTGGAGACGGCCTCGAAGTGGCGGAAAATTCCCTCGTCGCTCGGCTTGTTGTAGTAGGGGGTCACTACGAGGGCGTAGTCCGCCCCCTTGTCCTTGGCGCGCTTGACGTAGCGGACGGCATCCAGAGTGTTGTTGCTTCCGGCACCGGCAAGAACCTTCACGTCCTTGCCCTGCTTCTTGTTCCACTCGCGGACCGCGGGAATTACGATGTCGAGGAGCTTGTCCTCCTCATCCTCGCTGAGCGTCGGGGTCTCGCCGCTGGTTCCGAGCGGCAAAAGGCCGTCGATACCCTGCTCCAGCTGGAAACGGACGTTCCGGGCAAAGCCCTCATAATCAACGGAACCGTCCCCGTTCATCGGCGTAATCATCGCCGTGTAGGATCCATGCATCTTGGACATATTGTCCCCCTATAGACAAAATCTAACCGATTATTCCATATTTAGGAAGATTTTGCAACAGGGGGTCCAGCAGGCCAAGGCCTGGGTTTCTGACGAGCCCCGCCACAACACACCGGGCAGAAGCAGGTTATCATTCTATACTCGGAGCAGGTCTTTACGGAAACAAAAAATTATGCTTCAATAAGACAAATGGAGGAAACGCATGAAGAATAAGAATATAGGGAGAGCTTTTTTCCTGGCATTCGTGCTGGCGGCAAGCCAGAGCCTGTCCGGTTGCTTTCTGATTGAGAACGAGATTGTCAGGCTGGATCAGAACGTGGAGGAGGCGCAGAGCAACATCGCCACCCAGTACGACAACAAGCTGCGCCGCATCCCGGAGCTTCTGCAGGTAGTCAAGGCATCCAAGAATGCGGAGATAGAGGCAATGGTCAGCGTCATAGAGGAGCGGGCCAAGGCCGCAGGACAGATTAAGCTGGACGCTTCCACGGTGTCCGACCCGGATAAGATGGCCCAGTTCCAGAAGGCGCAGGCAGAACTGAACGCCGGGCTGGGACGACTCATGGTCGTCAGCGAGCAGTACCCGGATTTCAAGTTCCCGGATCAGTTCACGGGCCTGATGACCGAGATCGAGGGGGCAAACAACCGCATCACGGTGGCGCAGACCCGCTACAACAAGGCGGTCAAGGAGTTCAATACATACATCCTCAGCTTCCCCGGCAACACAGTCGCGGCGAAGAAGGGCTACGAAAAGAAAGTCCCATTCCAGTCCGACATGGACGTAACCAAGCCCGTAGGGGCGATGGATCTGGACCTGTAGCACGAGTTCAAGGATTCCTACAATTCGGCAATCATGGTAGGCAACGAAGGAGCGACAGCGAATGAGCCGTAAGCACAAGATTGTTCTCGGTATTCTTGGAGCCATCGTGCTTTTGGACATATTTTTTTTCTTCCTGCTTTGCACGTCCGACTCCAACGGCAAGAATTCCCCGCCGCAAGCCGTCACGGAGCAGACCGGACAGACACAGACTTTCTCCCGGGACGGCGACGGCCTGTACGAGTGGACGGGCAGCTTCGTCCTGGATGCGGCAGGCATGCTGTCTGCTGTCCAGAACGAGGAGCTTGCGGGCTACCTCCTGAACCTGAACGACACGACGGGCGTGCAGATTGCCGTGCTGACCGTGCCGACGACGGACGGAGAGCCGATACACGACTTCGCCGTGCGGCATTTTGAGAAGTGGCAGTTGGGCCAAGAAGGAACGGACAACGGGGCTCTGCTCACGGTCGCGCTCGCCGACCGCAAGACGGACATCACGACCGGCGACGGGACGGAAGGGGTGTTGACGGACATCCTCTGCAAGAAGATTCTGGACGACCTGCTGGCCCCCGCAATCCGCGAGGAAAAGTACGGTGAAGGCATCACCAGCGCAGTCCGTAACATGGCGGGTATCATCACTCAAGACGACTCGCTCGTCACGAGTCAGGACAGCCCCCCCGAAGAGAAAACAGACGATCCTTTCGGAATTCTGGCAGGCCTTGCCATACTCGCCTTGGGAATCATTCCCTTCTACATACTTTTCGTCATTCTTTCCAGGCTCCCCTTTATGATTTTTGATATCATCCGCTACGGTCCCCCCGACTCCGCAGGCGAATTCTTTGAAGAACTCTTCTTTAACGATGAGGATGGCATTATCGGATTGTTCTCATTTGGCCGTGACGGCGGTGGCGGCAGCGGAGGGGGAGGAAGCAGCTCCTCCCGGTCCGGCGGAGGAGGCCGCACGTCCGGCGGCGGTGCGAGCAGCAGCTGGTAAGCAAAAACCCGGAGAATTGAAGAGGTATCCATGGACAAGAAGCGAATGACCTTCAAGGCATTTTTTATCTCCCTGCTCGCGGTGCTCTCGCTGCAGGCAGCCGTACCACAGGCAAACCAAGCACAGGGCTTCACAACGGACAAGGACGGCCTCTACGAGTGGGCGGGCCCCGTCATGGACGTGGCCGGCCTCTTGACCCCGGAGGACAGGGGCGACTTGGAGACCTTCCTGAATCAGCTGCAAGCGGACACGGGCATTCCGCTTGCCGTGATGGTCGTCCCAAGCATGAACGGAGATGCGGCATTCTGCACGAAGCACCTCCAGAAATGGCAAAAGGAACAGGCCGCATTTGAAAGCGGGGCACTGCTCACCATCGCGACCAGCGACAACCGGGTCGGCATAGGGAAAGGGAAAAAGGCCTTGGAACGGCTCACCCCGGAGCTGACGGACCAGGTGTTCGACGACTACCTCATACCCGACTACTCGGCGGGTAGGAAAGCCGAAAGCATCCGCAAGGCCGTGCTCAGGACGGCAGTCATACTCAGCGGGGACGAGTCGCTTACGTTCCAGAGGTCCAAGCAGGCCCTCATGGTCAAGCCCGTCCAGGCGGAGTACCGCACGGACAAGAACGGCCTCTACGAGTGGACGGGCAGCTTCGTCCTGGACGCGGCGGACATCCTGTCAGCCGCCCAGTACGGGGAGCTTGCGGGATACCTTTTGGATCTGAACGACAGCACGGGCGTGCAGATTGCGGTGCTCACCGTGCCGACGGCCGACGGGGAGCCGGTGCACGACTTCGCCGTCCGCCACTTCGACAAATGGAAGCTGGGGCAGAAGGGCGTGGACAACGGTGCCCTGCTGACAATCGTGATGGACTCGCACGACCTTGACATCACGACCGGCGACGGCACGGAAGGCGTGCTGACCGACATATTGTGCAAGCGGATTATCGACGACGTGCTGGTTCCCGCCTTCCGCGGGGGAACACAGGGAAAAGGCGTCATCAGCGCGGTCCACAACATGGCGGGCATCATCACGCAGGACGACTCGCTCGTCACGGTGTCCCGGTCGGGCGGAGAAGCAGAAGATGCCAAGTGGTACGAAATTCTCGGCGGCGCAGCGATTTTCTTTCTGCTCATGTTTTTTGTCGGGAAGGCCATCATAGGACGGATAAAAGACATTCTGGAAGTGGTTGGAATCATCAAGCCCAAATATACAGGCGGCGGCTCATCGTATTCCGGCAGCTCGTACTCGTCGGACTCGTATTCGTCCAGAAGCTCGTATTCATCATCAAGCTCCTACTCGTCCAGCTCGTATTCGTCCCGGTCAAGCTCCAGCTCAAGCTCGTCCAGCTCCTACCGGTCGGGCGGAGGCGGCCGTACGTCAGGCGGCGGCGCGAGCGGCAAGTGGTAAGCAAAAAACAGAGAATTGAAGAGGTAACTATGAACAAGAAGCAAAGGGGTTTCAAGGCATTTTTCATCACTGCACTTGCCGTACTTGCGGTGCAGGCAACTCCGGCGCAAAGCTTCTCCCGGGACAGCGAGGGCCTGTACAAGTGGACAGGCAGTTTCGTCCTGGACGTGGCGGGCATGCTGTCCGCCGAACAGAACGAAGAGCTTTCAGGCTACCTCATGGAGCTGAACGACACGAAAGGCGTGCAGATTGCCGTGCTGACCGTGCCGACGACTGACGGCGAGCCGGTGCACGACTTCGCAGTGAGGCACTTCGAAAAGTGGCAGCTGGGCCAGAAGGGCGTGGACAACGGCGCCCTGCTCACGGTCGCACTCGCCGACCGCAGGACGGACATCACGACCGGCGACGGCACGGAAGGAGTGCTGACGGACATATTGTGCAAGCGGATTCTGGACGACCTGCTGTCTCCCGCATTGCGTGAGGAAAAGTACGGAGAAGGCATCACCAGCGCGGTCCGGAACATGGCGGGCATCATCACCAAGGACGACTCTCTCGTCTCGCTGCCGGCCACGGGCACCACGATCGAGCGGTCGGCAGAGGAAGAGGACGAGATGGACTTGAAGGGGTTGTTATTGTGCGGTTTGATGGGAATTCTGTTCTGCTTTATCGTTATGCTCCCCGCCCGGCTCGTCGCCATGATTTTCGATGGCCCGCCCCACTCCGTGGGAGAATTCTTCGCAGGATTCCTCCCACGCAGATGGAGGCGAAGTGGCATGAGAGCTTTCGGTAGCGGTGGAGGAGGAAACAGCTCCTACCGGTCGGGCGGGGGCGGGCGCACGTCAGGCGGCGGTGCATCCGGCAAGTGGTAAGTTACACCCCGACCCGCCACTCCGCCCAGCGGACGCGGCCAGCCTTGACGGCGGCCTTGATTTCTTTCTCGCGCCGGGACAGGCCTGCCGAGCCGGTCTTTATCTCAATAAAAACAACCTCTTCTATCTCCTTCCCTTCCGACATACCAGGAAAGGCAACATAGTCCACGGGCTTCCCGACAAAGCGCACGTCCCCGGCCTCGCAGGGAAAGCCCGGCAGGAGGGGTGCAAGCTGCTCGTTCGCAAGCCCCCGCAGCACCGCCCGGCTCCGCCTGACAGCATCCTCCCGCTCCCGCCGTAACAAAGACCGGTCGCGGAGCCGCTGTATCAACAAGCCTATGACGATGCCGGTCGCAAGATAGACGAGCAGGAACAGCAGGAATGCGATGAGGAAAAAATCTTGCTTCGAAAGGACGGAGCTGATAAAGGCAGGCATGCCGGCTTCCCCGCTAGACCATCATGTAGCCCACCCCGCGCACGGTCCTGATGTATTCGGCCTTGAGCGGCTGGTCAATCTTGGCACGGAGGTAACCCACGTAGACATCCACGTTGTTCTCGTCTATATAGTGATCCTTGCCCCAGACCGCGCTGATTATCTGCTCCCGGGACAGGGCCTCGTTCTTGTGTTCCAAAAAGTTCTTGAGCATGAGGAATTCGGTCTTGGACAGGTTCAGCTCCTGCCCGGCGACAGTCACCTTCATAGAAAGGGGCTGCATCTCCACATCGCGGTTCTTCAGCTCCTGTCCACCCGCGTCCTTACGCTCGCTGCGGCGGAGGACGGCCCCCATCCTGGCAAGCAGCTCCTCAATTTCGAAGGGCTTGGGCAGGTAGTCATCCGCCCCCGCGTTCAGTCCGTTCACCTTGTCATAGGTCTCGCCCCGGGCGGTCAGCAGGATGACTGGCACGCCAGAACTTTTGCGGATGCGGCGCAGAACTTCCAGGCCCGAAAGTTCCGGCAACATGATGTCCAAAAGAATCAGGTCAGGCACATAGCTTTCAAACAGATCCAGGGCCTTGCGGCCCGTGTCCGCGACGGCGGTCTCGTAGCCCTCGTGCTGAAGCTCCAGGTTAACGAAGTCGCTTATGCCCTCGTCATCCTCTACAATCAAAACCTTAGCCATATAGCAAGTATAGCACAAAACGGCGGAAACTGCCAACAACGGGACAAGACCTATCGCTGACAGGCACTTGCCTCCCGGTTCGGAAACGTATAGCCTTGAAGCTTCGCTGTCGGTTCCCGCGGGGTGTCCCCATTCGCAGGCTAGTGCTTGCCTCCCAGTACGGGAACGTATTTCCGCGGGGTCTCCCCATACGCTCGCCGAGATTGCATCTATATCATACGCATATTCAGCAAATGCGGACAGGCCCACAAGCTCTAGGAGGCAATCAAATGCTCGCTATGGGGCCTCTCCCCGCTCCATACGTTCCCTCCATAGCAGTTTCAGACGGCAAATGCCCGCTTTGGGGTCCCTCCCTGCTCCATACGTTTTTATGACGAATTCCCCATGGAAACTGATTTTCGTGTCTTTTTTTACTTTTTGTCTTGCGTACAAGACAAAATCATACTATTATTGTCTTATAGGCAAGACAAAAATGTTCTATTTTTGTCTTACGCACAAGACAAGAGTGAAGCATAAGGGGGAACAGGGATGAACAGGGACTACCTCAAGCAGATAGTGCTTGACCAGAGCGAAATGTATCTGGTGGAACCCGCCATACGGCGGAACATCGAGCTGGAGGAAAACATAAACTATTGCTTCGTGGGCATACGGCGCACCGGCAAATCCTTCGTCCTGTACCAGCAGATACGGGACCTGACAGGCAGGGGAATCCCACAGAATGAAATCCTGTATGTGAATTTCGAGGACGAGCGTCTCCTGGAGATAGAGACCGGGGACTTGAATACAATCCTTGAAATCGGGCTGGAGAATGCCGGGAAGGACAAAAAGCCCTTCATCTTCTTGGACGAGATACAGAACGTGCCCGGATGGGAAAAATTCGTCCGCCGATTGGCAGACATGAAATACCGGGTGAACATCACGGGAAGCAACAGCAAAATGCTGGGTCACGAGGTCGCCTCCACGCTGGGAGGACGATTCATGCCTGTCCAGGTATTCCCCTACTCCTTCCCCGAATATCTCATTGCACACGGAAAGACGAAGGACTACTCCCAAGTCATCAGCACATCCGACCGGGCCGATATCATGCAGATGTACGCCCAGTATGTCAGGTTCGGGGCCTTCCCCGAGCTCACGGGCATACGGAACAAACGGGAATACCTGGCCGGAACCTACCAGACGATATACCTGGGAGACATCATCGCCAGAAATAAGATAACAAACGACTTCGCCGTCCGCCTGATTCTGAAAAAGATAGCGGAATCCGTCATGAAACCGCTCTCGTTCAGCCGTCTCTCGAACATCCTCAAGAGCACGGGCGCATCCATAGGCAAGCAGACGGTAATCAACTACGTGGGCTACATGACGGAATCATACCTGATTTTCACCGTCCAGAACTATGCCGCCAAGATCGTGGACAAGGAGACGTCACCAAAATACTATTTCATGGACACGGGGCTTCTGGCCCTGCTCTCGATGAACTGCGAGAGTGCGCAGCTTGAAAACCTCGTGGCGATTGAGCTGGCAAGACGCTACGGCAAAGAAAACGTCTTTTACTTTCAGAGCAATGTGGAGGTTGACTTCTTCATCCCGGACGAGAAACTTGCCATACAGGTGAGCTTGGAAGCCCTTGACCAAATTGGCACGAAGGAAAGGGAGCTGGGTGCGTTCGCAAAGCTGAAGAAGCACATTCCGGAAGCC
>CACYDQ010000405.1 GCA_902773215.1 uncultured Spirochaetaceae bacterium
AAGCCCTGGGTGCAGATGTTCTACGAGAGCGGAATCAAGATGTATGCCTCGGAAAAAATAGACGGGACCTCGGTCGGCATCGTATGGGACGGCGAGCGGATTTCCTTAACCGCGATGCCGTGAAGGAGATTGCGAAGAAGCTGGACCTGCTGTATCCCTGGGAGGAGATGATGTCGCTGAAAGAGGCGGTTGACTTCATCATGGGCCGGCCCCAGTCGGTCCTCTGTGCCGGGAACAAGATGGAAGGGCTGGTGCTGCGCTCCCCTGTCGAGCTGTACACGAACAACGGCGACAGGGTCATCTGCAAGGTGAAGGTCAAGGATTTCGTTGACGGAGTGAAGGATTACAAGGCATAGGGGCTATGAGAGGGAATATGACTGATTTGGAAGAGGCACGGAAGTTTTTCGGCGAGGATTACTACGCGACCAAGGTCACGGGGATCGAAATCACGGAAGTGGGCGACCACCGCGCCAAGTGCTCGCTTGAGCTGACACGGAACCACAAGAACGCCTACGGGGGCGTCATGGGCGGGGCGATTTTCACGCTGGCGGACTACACCTTCGCCGTCGCCTCGAATTTCAGGCAGCCGCAGACGGTCTCCGTCACCAGCCAGATAAACTTCATCGGCAGGGCGAAGGGCAGCCGCCTCATCGCGGAATCCCGGCTGATAAAGGACGGGCGCACGACCTGCCTGTACGGGATTGACGTGACCGACGAGCTGGGGACCAAGGTCGCCTTCGTCACCATAAGCGGGATGAAGCTGGGATAAGAAAGCCCTGTCGGACGGACAGGCCCGCCTGTGATTTTAAATTTGCGCTCCCTGCCTTTATGCCTTATAATGGAGGGAAGATGACTGGAACAGGGTCCTTGGACCGCGCTTTCCGGTATCTTCATTCTTCAAGGAAAATCAGGAGGTAAAAATATGAGCGTATCATGCTATTCACTGGGTGCCGCCGAGGAAGTCACCGGCAGCAAGCATATACTGGAGATTGACGGCCGCAGCTTCATGATCGACTGCGGGGCCTTCCAGGGCAAGCGCAAGCTGAGCGACCAGAAGAACCGCGAGTTCGAGTTTGCGAGCGACAAGATAGAGTCGGTCATCCTGACCCATGCCCACTACGACCACTGCGGGCTGCTCCCCATCCTGACCAAGAACGGCTACCGGGGCAACATCTACGCGACCCCGGCGACCCGCGACCTTGCGAACATCGTCATGATGGACAGCGCTCGGATTCAGGCCCGCGATGCCGAGTTCCTCCGCAAGCAGGCGAACAAGAAGCACGAGAAGTTTGCCTGGAAGCCCCTCTTCACCGAGGACGACTGCGTCAAGGCGGCCAACCAGATAGTCTCCCTCTCCTACAACCGCAAGATGTACATCGCGCCGGACATCCAGCTGGAGTTCTTCGACGCGGGGCACATCCTGGGCAGCTCCATGGCCTACCTGACGATAACCGGCCAGCGCAAGAATCCCCTGAGCGGCAGGACATCCGGCACCAACACCCCCATGCGCCGCCTCTGGCACAGCCTCTTCCCGGCTTTCGCGAGCGGGCAGGACGCGAAGGAGAAGGACGGCGAGACCGCCCTGCGCGGAGCTCCCTCCGACGAGATCCGCATCCTCTTCACCGGCGACCTGGGGCGGCCGGGCAAGGCAATCGTCCGTGACCCCGCGCGGGACTTTCCCGCACCGGACTACATCTTCCT
This sequence comes from uncultured Spirochaetaceae bacterium, assembly GCA_902773215.1. Taxonomy (GTDB): domain Bacteria; phylum Spirochaetota; class Spirochaetia; order Treponematales; family Treponemataceae; genus Treponema_D. The sequence goes on from CACYDQ010000405.1 coordinate 1,702, forward strand.
GGAAAGTACCTACGGAAACCGCCTGCACGAGGACCAGAGCATGGCCCTGGACGAGCTTGCGAAGATTGTCCGCCGCGCGGTCAACCAAAACGGAAGGATAATCATCCCCGCGTTCGCCATTGAGCGGGCGCAGGAACTGGTCTACTACCTCCACCTGCTCGGTGACCAGAAGAAAATCCCCAAGATTCCGATTTACGTGGACAGCCCCATGGCCGCCAACGCGACCGGCATCTTCCAGCTGCACCCGGAGTGCTATGACGAGGAGACGACCGAGGCCTTCATCCGCCACCACAAGAACCCCTTCGGCTTCTCCCAGCTGACGACGATTACCGGCGTGGACGAGTCCAAGGCGCTGAACAAGGAGAAGGGGCCGATGATCATCATCAGCGCGGACGGCATGTGCGAGGCGGGCCGCATCCTGTACCACCTTGCCAACAACGTCTCCAACCCCAACAACATCATCCTCATCGTCGGCTACATGGCGGAGAACACCCTGGGCCGCAAGCTGCGCGACGGCGAGAAGGAGGTCAACATCCTCGGCGACACCTACCACGTCAAGGCGCAGGTGGAGACGATAAACGCCTTCTCCGCCCACGCGGACTACAAGGAGATGACCGACTGGCTGGACAACATAGACACAAGCAGGCTCAAGAAGATTTTCCTGATACACGGCGAGAAGGACGCGCAGGCATTCTTCAAGGAGCACCTTGCCCAGAACGGCTACAAGGACGTGGATATTATCAGGTACGGGGAGACCTACGAGCTGAAGTAGGCCAAACGAGAAGAACAAAAAGGCTTTCTCATGATTTTCATTCAGCCCCTGTTTCCTTTGGGGGCTGAACTTGTTATTATCTTCAGATAAAGAAGGGGAAAGCTCAAAAAACTTCAGTTCATCGGGCTTCCCTTGTACTTTTAGGGGAAAAAGATGAGAAAAACGATTTTTCTGGGATTACTTGCCTTTCTTATGGCGGTCCCCATGTTTGCGGGCGAAAAGCTCTCCGATTATACGCTGCAAAAGTATCAGGAGTTCACGGGCAACAGAGTCAAATGGACGACATACCGGGACAACAACGCGATTCTAAAAGAAATAGATGCTTTCATGGGCGATGTCTACAGGAACCTGCCCTACAAGGCGCTGGACTATGAGCAGGAGAAACTCTTCTGGGAAAGCAACTATCAGGTGGAAACCTTCTGCTACATATTCGCAGTGGAGGATTTGGATTTGAAAGAGGTACGCCTTGCCCTCAAGGACCTGATGCAGAAAGACGAAGACTATATCTCCTCCCACGAGAAGATGAAAGGGGCGAATGGCGGAGTTGCACCGCAGATGTACATACTGACCTCAGACGTGACATCCTGCTACATGAGTTTTTCTGTCGCCTCCGCGCTTTTCCACGGGATGCGGGTCAAAAACCTGTACGCAGCGGCACTAAAGAAGGCTCCCACCCTCTGGAATGCCAATACGGGGATGGGTCAGTGGCTTTACTATGCGCCGGGCTTCGTCGGCGGAGGGCTGAAGAAGGCCGCAAAGTATTTCCAGTCCGCGTATGACGGGGCTGTGGATGACTGCGACCGCTTCTTCACCAGCGTCTATCTTTCTCAAATCTGCTTTGAGCAAGGGGATGCGGCTAAGTGCGCAAAGTACCTTGCCGAAGCCGAGGCCATCTGCCCGGAAAGCGGCCACGTCAAGAATGTCAGGAAGCAGAACGCCAAGGGAATCTCCCTCTTCTACTACAACCGCCACCGGACGGGCGTAGACGACAATGAAGACCCGAACGCAACCGAGCTGGAGTAACGGGCAGCCTGCCTGTAGCCAAAGCGTCCGTTCTATGCTAATATGAGGCATATTTCAGAGAATACTGAGCAGGAGGCATATCATGGACACGCTGGAACAGAAACTGAAAGAGAACGGATACCCTGGACGAGGAATCGTCCTGGGCAGATCGGAGGACGGAAAGTCCGCCGTCGCGGTCTACTTCATCATGGGCAGGAGCGAGAACAGCAGGAACAGGGTGTTTATAGAAGAGGACGGGGGGCTCCGGACGCAGGCGTTCGACCCTTCCAAGCTCAAGGATCCCAGCCTCATCATCTACTCGCCGGTCAGGGTCTTATCCGAGCCGGGCAAAACGACGGTCATAGTCACGAACGGCGACCAGACGGACACGGTATACGAGGGTCTCAAAAACGGAATCAGCTTCTCCAGGTCTCTGGAAAGCCGCACCTTCGAGCCGGATGCGCCAAACTACACGCCCCGTATCTCCGGCGTGCAGAAATTCAAAGGCGGAACATACGGTTTCAGCCTCTCAATCCTGAAAAGCGATCCCTCTTCCGCAGGGAAGCAGCCCTCCACGCTCCGTTACACATTCGACTATGCCAGTCCCGCTTCGGGAACAGGCCGCTACATCCACACCTACAAGGGTAACGGCGACCCCCTCCCCAGCTTCGAGGGCGAGCCGGAACTGGTCAGCCTGAAGGGGGACTTGGACAGCCTGGCCAATTCCGTCTGGGGAAGCCTGAACGCCGAGAACAAGATTTCCCTTTACGTCCGCTTTACGGACATAGAGAGCGGAAAGGTGACTACCAAGGTCATAAACAAGAACGGGTAAGCTTTCTATTGATAATATGAGAATTATGCCTTACAATAAGAGGATATGAAAGTTCATACGAAAAAGGCATATATAATAATAACGGTTGCCCTGCTGGCGCTCTCACCAGTATTCGGCAGGGCATCCGTCAACATGGCGGCAAATACCATCACGGCGGAAGATTTCTTTTTAGAAAAGCAGAAGCATGATGCCGCCCTGTCAGCAGAAATAGAATTTTACCCCCTGGACAGCTGGTATTTCTCCCTTCTCCTGTCCAAGCACAGCAGCCTGATGCTGATGAATACCTATGCACCGGGAATGCGGGATATCTACGGAACTCCGGAAAGCTCATTCCTCTGGTACATGGACATATCCGACGGCCTGTATCCCGAGTACGCGCCATTCATTCCGTATGCGAACTATGTCATTGCCAAGTGCCTCAGGACAGGATGCGGGGTTATCAAGGACTATGCCCGTTCCAGGGAATTTGCCGAAAAGTCCTACAAAGCAGGATTCGCAGGGGGCAACCTGCTTATAGCCGACGAGATAGAGGGCTGCTGGGCGGACAAGGAAACGGCAAAGCTTTCTGTCAAGAAGCTCTATGACTCTGCGGCAAAGGAAGAATTCCCCGAGTGTTTCCTGAGGCTCGCCCGGAACAGCAGCGGGGCAGAGCGCAAAAAGTACCTGGACAAGGCAATGGCCTTCAACGTATCCGAGGCCTACTACATGGCGGCACAGGACATCCTTGAGATGGGCAAGGGAAACATAACGGACGACAGCGCGGCGGAGCTTCTGGAGACCGCTTCCGTCCTGCTTGAGGAGGCAGAAGGCTTGTACCATGCAAAGAGCGCGATGCTTCTTGGAGATTTCTACGCAGGGACGATTCCTGCCCAGACGGAGTATTCCACGCCCTTATGCTACAAGCAGTCAAACCCTTTCCACAACCAAGAGAAAGCCTTGGAATACTACATGAACGCCGCTATGTACGGAGAGCCGCGGGGATTCGCGGCCCTGGCAGCCATCTACCGTGAGGGCTACTTCGACACGACCGACAAAAACATGGCGTCTTTCTACTATTACAAGTACCGGGACACGCTCTACGATGAAAAGCTTGCCCGGAAGGAAAAGATGGAGGCAATCCGGGACTTCTACGAAAGCGGGGAGAAAGCACCGGACGAGACTATCTGCATGGAGCTGGGCCAATATTACAGCGAAGCCGAGACTGATGAAGGTGAGAAAGACGGCCTTGCCTGGCTGAATGAAGGGGCAAAGAAAGGCAGCTCCCTCTGCATGTACCTTCTGGGCACACAGTATGAGGGCAAACCCGCCAGCCTGAACTTTTACAAGCAGGCGGTGAACAGCGCGAACAAGTTCCCCCTCGATGACTCCAAGACCGCAAAGACCTTTTCCAAGCTCGATGACATCTATGCGCAGGTCCTGCAGGGAGGACGGTTCAAGAACAACGTGGAATACTGGCTGAATTCCATGGATGACAAGAACTTCAGCGAGAAGAAGGAAGTCGAGAAGAACACGGAGCTTCTGAAGGTCGCTACCAAGAGCGAAGCGATGAGGTGGTTCAAGACGAGGGCAGAATCCGGCGGCAAGTTCGAGAAGACCTGGTATGCATGGCTCCTCCTTGAGGACAACGATGCGACAAGCAGATACGATATGAAGGCGGCATCTGTCAGGCCTGACAGGGATGTCGCGGCGGTATGGGGAATCATCCAGGATGTCCTTAAGGAAGACCCGGAGTATGCCCCCGCCCTGGTCTGCCAGGGACGCTGCCTGACCTATGCGTATGGCACCGGAAGGAAGAAGCCAAAGGATGCCCGGGCCAGCTTTGAGGCCGCCGCGAACCTGAACTATAGCGAAGCCTGGGGCTGGCTTGCCATCACGGCCCGGGACAAGGACGAACAGAAGGAATTCATCACGAACGGATGTGCTTCTGAGGATGAATACAGTTACTACCTGTCCTTCTCCACCCTCATCTGGCTCTCGGGTCAAACCGACATAAAAGATTCCCTCATAGCGGCGGTCAAATATGGCTACATTGAGTCTTACGTCGCTCTGATAAAGCAGCGGATCCAGGACGTGTCTGTCACCTTTGACGGGGACTACAGCAACTTGGACGAGGCCTATCAGCTGGCGGTCTTCGCCGAAACCGCAGGAATAAGCAGCGCAAAGGATCAAAGGCTCCGCATAGAGAAGTACTACGGGGACAAAATGACGCTCTCCAGCTTCACGGTCAATGAGGCCATAAACCGCGCAAAGAAGAAAGTCTCCTCCGGCGCGGAAAATGCGGATGCCCTCTACACGCTCGCCGAGGCATACAATGATGCCGGAACTCTGGTCAACGGGTCGGATGAGCTGGCCGCAAAGTACTATCTGATGGCTGCCAAGCTGGACAAGGTCGAGGCAATGGAGAAGATAGCCAGCTGCTACTACTATGGAAGAGGGGTTCCAAAGAATTATGCAAGCGCATACCTCTGGTACAACGCCGCAGAGCTGAACGGAAGCGAGAACGTGTATCCGATAATCGGAACCATGCTCATCGAAGGTGAAGGCTGCGAGCGGGACGTAGAAAAGGGGCTTGGCTACTACAAAACAGAAAGTTCCCTGCATCCCAGCTCCCAAGTGGTGAAAATACTGAACTGCTTTGAGGGGCTGCCCGAATCGTTCAGCCGGAAAAAGGATTAGAGAAAAGATGATTCATAATATGATTCTGTCGGCCTCCGGCTGGCGCAAAGTTTTTGCCGAGAGCGGCAAAGAAGAAGACAGCAGTCCTTCCATCGGAAAGGCAAACACGCTGATTTCTATATTGATTGGCGAGACCTTCTCTGAATTCCTGCTAGAGAAGGGGCTTTCCCGGAAGCCCGTTGTCATCGTAGGGCAAGACACGCGTCCCACGGGCAGGGAGATAGCGAATGATTTGATGAAAGCCCTTCTTTATTCCGGTGTTTCCGTCCACTATGTCGGTATCACCGCCGCCCCGGAAATCATGGCATACGCAAAGAGCGCGGACGCGTTCGTGTATATATCCGCAAGCCATAACCCCATCGGGCACAACGGGATTAAGTTCGGAATGTCGGACGGAGGGGTGCTTCCCGCAGAAGAAAGCAAGAAGCTCATCGCAATGTTCGAGAAGAAGTGCGGCATCCTTACGAGCGAGGCTCACGCCTGGGAGATTCTGTCCCGCGTGCATGACGGAAATCTGGAAAAGCACTATGAGGAATCCTCCCGTTACAAGAAGGAAGCGCTGGAAGAATACGCATCCTTCATCAAAGAGATAATAGCAGGAACACCAAGACCCGGAGAGCAGGAAAAGATTTTCTCGCTGATACGCGAATCCCTGCAATCCCGGCCCTTGACCGTCGTTGCGGATATGAACGGATCGGCACGGACGGTTTCCGTGGACAGGCCGTTGATAGAGTCCTTCGGCATAAAGCTAGAGTCATTCAACGACAAGCCGGGCGAGATTGTCCACGCGATTATCCCGGAGCCGGAGAACCTGGTTTACTGTGCGGACAAGATGAACTCGATGCAGAAAGCCGGCGACAATTCCGTCATTCTGGGATATATGCCCGATTGTGACGGCGACCGGGGAAACATCGTCTTCTGGGATAACAAGGCCGGGGAAAACAAAACGGGGAAGACTGCCCGCCCCCTGCCCGCACAGGAAGTCTTTGCCCTCTGTGTCATGGCGGAAAGTGCGTTCGGTATCTGGAAAACAGAGAACATCTCTGGCGGGGGCCTGTACCGCAAAATCATGGCACGGAGCGAGCGTAAAGCCGTCGCCGTGAACGGCCCCACCTCCATGCGGATTGACGAAATCTGCGCCAAGCTCGGTATCGACTTGTTCCGCGCCGAAGTCGGCGAGGCAAACGTCGTCCATTTGGCACAAAAGAAGCGGGATGAGGGCTACAACGTCAGGATACTCGGCGAAGGGAGCAACGGGGGCAACATCACCCACCCGTCAAGAGTGCGCGATCCCCTCGCGACATTATTCGCCATAATCAAACTGCTCGCCATACGCGACAGGACAGACGAGAAAGGTACTCTCAAAAAAGGCCTCTTCCATATCTGGTGCGAGAAGTCAGGCCAGGAATTCCGCTACAAGGATGACTTCACCCTCTCCGACGTGCTTGAGACCCTGCCCCCCTACACGACGACCGGGGTCAGCGAGAACCGTGCGGTTCTGCATGTCGGGACTCAGGACAAGGGCCTCCTCAAGGAGCGCTTCAAGAAAGTCTTTGAGGATGAGTGGGTGGCCAAGAAAGAGGAGCTCGAAGCCATCTACGGCTATGTCTCCTATGAGGCGGACATAACAAACGGCACAGAGGAAAAAAAGAATGTCTCTGTCTGGAATAACGGCAACGGCGGGCTCAAAATCCGGTTCCTTGATGCAGACGGCCAGACAAAGGCCTTCATCTGGATGCGGCCGAGCGGTACGGAGCCGGTCTTCCGCATCATGTGCGACGTAAAAGGGGATGATCCTTCCGCGGAGCGGAGCCTGCTCCGCTGGGAAACCAGCATGATACGGCGGGCGGATTCGATGGGCAACGAAGGGCTGCAATGAGAGACGGAGACCTGATTCTCGTCACCGACATGCAGAACGTCTACACCGAAGGGCAGCCGTGGGCATGCCTTGACACCGGGAGGGCGGCAACGCGGATTGCCGGCCTGTGCGGCAAGGCAGACGCGAGCGGCAAGGACATCAAGATTGCCATCACAAAATTCATGCCGCCGGAAAATCCGCGCGGGACATGGCAGGACTACAATGTCCAGTACGCGGACATAAACGCAAACGACTGGATGAACGAGCTGGTCCCCGGCATCCGGCCCCTCGCGGATAAATATCCGGTCTATAGCAAGAGCGTCTACTCGTCGATGAGCATCCCTGCCCTGAAGGAAGCCGCCCTGCAGGCAGGCAGGGTCGTCATTACCGGGGTGGTCGCCGAATGCTGCGTTCTTTTCACGGCGATAGACCTGATAGACCTGGGCTGCAAGCTCGTCTATCTGACCGACGCATGCCCGGGCTTCACCAAGGAGAAGGAGGCAGCGACGGAGCTGGTCCTGAAAGGCCTGTCCCCCCTGCACTGCCTGCTCATGACGACAGGGGAGTACGAGGCGGAATGAGAATCCGCCGCCACGGCCCCGCCGGGCTCGTCCTGATTGCCCTCCTGTTGGCAAGCTCTGCTTTCTTTGCCTTCGCGGGATTTTATTCGAGCGTGCGGCAGGAGGAATACGAGGGCCTGGGCCTGCCCGTGCTGAACGTCAACACATACGGCAAGAAAATCAGCTCCAAGGAAAAGTATCTCGACGCAGTCTACTCCCTGGATGACGGGGACACGCATTGGAGCGGAAGTTGCAAAATCCGGGGGCGAGGCAATTCCACCTGGAATACGATAGACACAAATAAGAAGCCCTACCTTCTCAAGCTGGACGAGGAAGAACCCCTGCTTGGTTTGAGCAAGGCACGGCGCTGGGTGCTCAAGTCAAGCGCGACTGACAAGACTTTTCTTCGCGATGAGTATGCCTTTTATCTGGCCCACAACGTCTGGAACCGGTTCGCCTGGACTCCCCGGCAGAAGTTCGTCACCTTGATACTGAACGGAAAGTATGCGGGCCTGTACGGACTGCAGGAGAAGATAGAGATCCTGCCGGGGCGGGTCGGCCTGGATCCGGCGGACGGAAGCATCCTGTTCAAGATTGACGAGCACATAAGCGAGCGGCTCAGCTTCACGAGCGAGCACGGGGCCTTGTTCAACATCGTGGATACGGACGGGGTGGAGCGCAGCTGGGACGAGTTCTTCGCGATAAAGGACTTCGTGAACGAGCGCGAGAAGTATCTCTTCGGCGAGAACGAGGACGGAAAAAGCTGGACCCAGTACTTTGACCTTGACTCCCTCGTGGACTGGTATCTGGTCAACGAGCTGACGAAGAACCACGACTCCCGTTTCCAAGGCTCATGCTTCGTCTACTATGACGCACGGAGCGACAAGTTTTTCATGGGGCCAGTCTGGGACTTCGACCTGTCTGCCGGCAACACCGATGCGGCAGGATGCAGCGAGACGGACGGCTATATAACCGCACAGGGATTCTGGTACGAGCGGCTGATGCAGGACGAGGTCTTTGTGGCAGCACTGAGAAGCCGCTGGAAAGAGACGCGAGAAGAGATCAGCGCATCGATTGACGGCATACAAGCCTGGGCAGATGAGCTCAGGGACGCGGCAGTGCTGAATGACCGGGCATGGAAGAGCTTCGGTCACAGGCAGTGGCCCAATCCGGCTGGCTGGCGGAAGCGGAAGAGCTATCAGGACGAAGTGGACTACATGACAGGCTACCTGCGGGAACGACTGATCTGGCTGGACACACAGTGGAACTGACGGCACAAGCACGCAGGCAAAAAAAAGGCATGAAGCCGGAGTCTCCAAATCCAGCTTCATGCCAGGCTGTTCTCAAGGCAAAAGTACTAACAGCCTTCTTTGTTGGCGGTGGTAAACGCCATCCTGATTAAAACTCCTTTTTTGGAAGCGGAAGGGTCTCCATTCCTTCCGCCCCACAAACTCCTTTTTCGGCGGTACTGGAACAGGGCCATGTACGGTCAGCCCTGTTCCCGTCGGTTCATCTGAACCTTACGATATCAACTATACCGCATCCACGGGCGGCGTTCATTAGACCTTCCTAAGAGAAAGATAAGAAAGCTCTTATGAGACCTCGAAAAAGCGAAAAAATGGCGGACGTGGCAGGGAGTACTGGCAGACAGAACAGCCCGCCCCTTCCAGCGGAAAAGGCGGGCTGTACAAAAGAACAGAGGCGGTTCATCAAGCGGGAATTTCGCCGCCTGATGCCACCAGGAACCTACAGCCCCGCAAGGGTCTTATAGGTCTCTTTGAGCGCGGGGTAAATCTGGGTGTAGAGCTTGTAGAACTTCTCGTACTCCTTGCTGTTCTCCGCGACGGGGTTCTGGGGCGGATTGGTCTTGATG
>CACYDQ010000406.1 GCA_902773215.1 uncultured Spirochaetaceae bacterium
AGAAAGGGCACTGAAGGGGACTTCTATCTTCTCGACAGCCTCGGTGTTGGGGTTGTCGATTACGTATTCCTGCATTATGTTGGACTTGAGGTAGACGGGCACCACTGTGCCGTCCGCTATGCCGTGGTCCGCAATCGTCCACAGGACGACGCTGTATCCTATCACGCCAGAACAGCCGCCCAACAAAAGGGCCAGCGTTGCAACGAGACCGAGAAAGACTGCCTTGCAAAGTTTCATAACAGTCCCATCATACAACAATAGGGAAAGAATTTAAAGGGCAGGGATATGCCTTGGAAACAGCCAAAAAAACGAGGGAGACAGGCAAAAGCGCCCATCCCCCTCCGGAGGAATCAACCTTTGACGGCCCCGACCGTCATGCCGCCGATGAAGTAGCGCTGGAAGGCGAAGAAGACGACCAGCAGGGGGATGACCGAGAAGCAGGAGCCTGCAATCAGGAGGTCATAGTTGTTCCCATAGGGGGTCATCAGCGTGTTCAGTCCGATGGGGAGCGTGAACTTGCCCGGGTCGCGGTAGACGAGCATGGGCCAGAGCATGTCGTTCCATGCTCCCATCGCGGACAGGATTGCCATCGCGCCGAAGGCCGGCTTTGTCAGCGGCAGCATTATCGTGAAGCAGATACGGTACTCGTTCGCGCCGTCAATGCGGCCTGCGTCCAGGAGCTCCTTGGGAAGCCCTATCATGAACTGGCGGAAGAAGAAAATCGTCCCCGCGCCGCATACTCCCGGCAGGATTACGCCCGCCGTCGTGTTTATCAGCTTGAGCCCGATCATCTCCTGATAAAGGGGAAGCATGAGGATGACTCCCGGCACCATCATCGTCGCGATGACGATGAAGAAGAGGGGGTTCCTCAGCTTGAAGTCGTACATCGACAGCCCGTATGCGACCAGGTAGCAGAAGAAAAGCTGGAGGCTGACGCTTATGATGGTCAGGAAGAGGCTGTTCTTGTACCACATGAAGTATTTGTGGGGTATCTTGGTCCAGACCCCGTCCTTCACGGCTTTCTGCGTGAACAGGTAGATGTAGTTGTCCAGCGAGAGCCCCTTGGGGTCGGGGTTCAGGTTCAGGCCGTAGCGCATCAGCTCCTGGCCGGGCCGGAAGGAGGCGAGGAAGGCTGCCAGCAGGGGGTAAAGGATAAGGAGGCTCAGCACGATGAACAGGAGCATGGAGAAAGTCGTGAGCAGCGTGCTCTCCGTCCGTATGCTCCCGTGTCTGCCCGATGCCTGCGCGGCCACTGTTTTGTTCTCGGTTTTTTCTGCCATGACTACTGCTCCTTCTTGAAAGTCCCGCTGATCGTAAGCTGGATAAAGTTGATTGTCAGCGCAATGACCAGGAGCACGATTCCTACCGCGCTCGCGTAGCCCATCTGGTTGCGCTCTATTCCGCGCCTGTAGAGGTACCCGACGATCGTAAGGCCGATGTTCTTGGGCGAGCTGTTCCCGCCCCACATCATGTAGCTCTCAAGGAACATCGCGAGCCCCGCGTAGATGCTTATCGTCAGGACGTAGATCCATGTCGGCTTGAGAAGCGGCAGCGTTATGAGGCGGAACTTCTGCCAGCGGGTAGCCCCGTCTATGTCGGCCGCCTCGTAGAGCGACGCGTCGATTCCCTGCAGTCCTGACAGGAAGTAGAGCATGTTCACGCCCGTCCATCTCCAGCAGCAGAGCATGACCATCGCAAGCCATCCTGTCGCGTAGCCCTTGAGCCACTTGATCGAGGGGTATCCGAAGGCATGGAGCAGCTGGTTGGCGGTGGACCCGTCCAGCTCGCTGAACATGAAGCCGAATATCATTCCCGCGACGGCGACCGAGGTCAGGGCGGGTATATAGAGGATTGCCTTGAATGTCGTCTTCCCCTTCAGGAACGCGCTGTTCAGGATGCTCGCGAAGAGCATGGGGAAGGGAATCAGCAGGGCGCATGTGATTACCGTATAGATGAAGCTGTTCTTTATGGCAAGGTGGAAGGTCTTGTCCTTGAGCAGCTTCGTGTAGTTCTCAAGCCCTATCCATTTTATCTCGCCGGGAAGGATGCTCTGGAAGCTCATCAGTATCGAGCTCACGAAGGGGTAAATCCAGAACACAAGGAAAGTGATTATGAAGGGCAGGACGAAGACGTAGGGGGCGACCTTCCACGAGTACACGAAACCAGAAATCTTGTTCTTTTTCATTTCAAGTTTTCTCCTTAATGAAAAAGCGGGCCGGAAGGAAAGTCAGCCTGAACCTGTCCGGCCCGCGGGGGGCATACCGCGGGCCGGATTCAGGGAACCCGCCCGCACAAACTCTCTCCTATGCCGTTACTGCTCTATGTCTATCTCGTCCTGGGCGGCCTGAAGCTCCGAGTCAACGTCGGCCTTGTTCTCAAGGCAGTTGTTCAGGACGTTCAGGTTGATCTGCTCGTTGATCGTGGAGCTGATCGGGACAGCCTTGATTCCGCCGATCTCGCTCTTTATCTCGTTGAGCGTGTCGAAGGGGTTGTTGCGGAAGTACTGCACGTACTTGTTGTCCGGGTTGTGCGTGATGGAAGTGTCCTGCCAGAGGTCGGTGTTGACCGGGTCGAATCCGAGGATCTCCCAGATGCGCTTCTCGGCGGAAAGCGACAGCTTGGCGAACACGACGAACTCGGCGGCGAGCTCCTTGTTCTTGGACTGGAGCGAGACGACCGTACCGGTTCCGCCGATACCGACGGAGCGGGGCTGGCCTGCCTTGTAGACGGGGCAGGGAGCGATGGCCCAGTTGCCCTTCTGGTCGGGGATGTAGTTCAGGAAGCGGCTCATGTACCAGAGGGCCTTGGGGAAGGCGACCACGTCCTCGGCTCCGACGGTCTGATAGCCCGCCTCGGTATCGATCTGTCCGCCCGGGGTGACGTAGGCGAAGCCCTCGTCGATCCAGCGCTGCTGCATCTTTATCATGTCGGCGACACCGTTGATGCGGATGTCGGCCTTGCCGTTCGCATCGGTCCAGTCCTGCTTGTTCTCGGCCATGGACAGCCAGAGCCAGTCGGTTCCGCCCGTGTCAACGCCGGTGAACTTCTTTCCGGTCGCCTTGGTGTACTTGATTCCGGCC
>CACYDQ010000407.1 GCA_902773215.1 uncultured Spirochaetaceae bacterium
AATAGCTTTTGTTTCCGACCATCCAGTCCATATTCAAATCCGAATACAGCATCATCTCGCCCCCGCCCAGCTTCGCCGCCATCGCAAGAAAGCGCAGCACGGCATTCCGCAGGCCTTCGGTACCGGTGTAGACCTCTGACCGGTCATCCAGCACTTCTTTGCCCGCCGCTTCTTCCAGAGAAAGGGGGATAAATTCCTCAGAAACGGATTCCGCTTCATCCTGAAGGCTGACTGCCCTGCCGCAGAACCAGCTGTTGAACGCTTCTTCACTCAGTTCGGCCTGCCCTTCGCAGTTCATCAGCTTGAGGACAGAATCGAGCCGTCCCCGCTTGAGCAGATAGTCATACAGCAGTGCGGACAGCTTTGCGACAAAGTCCCGGTTGGTATTGCAGGAACGCTTGCCGTTCCGGTAACGGCTTATCACGGAATAGTCTATGTTCATCAGGCGGGCAAGGCGGGCATTTGAAAGTTCCGCTATTTCCATAAGCGCATCAAGCCGCCTGCCGAACTGCAGGTTCTCGTTCTTTTCAGAAGGCTTCCGTCCCCGCTTCCACTCGCCGTCCGCAGCTTCCCCGCTGTCTGCATACAGGAAATCCAGCAGTGCGCGGGAAAAGTCACTGCCGGAAGCATCCCCCGCTATGCCGATGCAGGCCCCCAGTTCCTGCAGCAGGGACTCGCGGGCAGCATACTCGTACAGGCGGGGAACAAGCGTCTGCATGGTATCGCTTGACCGGGACGGAATGCGGTCTCCCCGCCGAATGCGGCTGATATAGGAAGCATCGCAGCCGGCAAATTCCGCAAAGACGGAATTCCGCTGCAGCTGCAGGACAGAGAACACCTCATTCAAGCGATCGCAGAACATAGGTATAGTATACACTATCCGCAGGGAAAAAATGGCGTGACTTTAAATCCGGCATTGCTTTTTTTCAGTCATTTTTTCCCCTTGAGGAAAGTGCCTTTTTGAGCTATCATGCACGGCGATGTCTTTCTACAGTTCTTTTGATGTCGCCGTGGTCGGCGGCGGACACGCGGGCATAGAGGCTTCCCTCGCAGCAGCACGGATGGGGCTCAAGACCTTGCTGATTACACAGACAGTGGACTCAATCGGACGCATGAGCTGCAATCCTTCCATCGGGGCATCGCAAAGGGAAACATCGTCCGCGAGATTGACGCGCTCGGCGGCGAGATGGGAAAGCTGATTGACCGGACGATGATTCAGTTCCGCCTGCTGAACCGCAGCCGCGGTCCCGCCGTACAGGCACCGAGAAGCCAGGCCGACAAGCTGGAATACGCAGCCCTCGCCCGCCGCACCCTCGAAACGCAGGAAGGGCTTTCCACCCTGATGGACACAGCGGTAGACATCCTCACCGTACCGGGCTCCTCCCCCCTGCCGCCTTCGCCCCACTTGCCCGCGTTCGTGCTGCCTTTCACGCTGTAGCAGGGCTTGAGCCCTTCCTTCTCGCTCAGCAGGTTGCAGAACGCCAGCAGCATCGTCAGGGCGAACATGCCCAGCTTCATCATTTTACGCTTTTTCATAGAGCCTCCTTATGCCGTATGAATTAAAAATGGGATGGTACGCCCGTTTCCGAGCGAACCATCCCATTATTATATCATACCTGTGAAAAAAAACATTGTGACTTGCATTTTTAGCAATGACATTTTGGTCACAGTTTTACGGTGGCAGGTCCCCCTCATTCCGTTTGATTACAGTACCACCGGCGGGGTATCGGTGATGCCCCAGTCGTCATCGTCCTTGGGGGCCGGCCTGTCCTCATCCCTCCTCCTGTCCTTGTCTTTCTTGTTCTCTTTCTCCTTCTTCTTGTCCTTCCTGGATCTGGGCTCGTCTTCCTCGTCCGCGTCGTCATCCCGGACGCTTATGTCCCGCTTGCCGAGCTTCTGGTCGGAGAGCCAGTCGAACAGCTTGAGCTTGTTGCTCGCGCATTCGTCACGGAAGAGGGGAACCCAGCATTCGTGCGCGTCGTACGTGGACTTATCCTTCTTCTTGTTCCTCGCGGAGTTTACGGATATCTCCTCGTAGACGGTCTCGTGCAGGTTCTCCGCTTCTTCGTCCTTCAGCCTGCGGATGGTGGCGGCGGAGAAGTCCCTGCTGTCCACGGTCGTGTCCGCCGTGGAGTAGACGAACCAGAGGGGCATCTGGGCCAGGTTGGCGATTTCCGAATGGGTCAGCTTGCTGTCGGGGTACTCCTCGGACACGGGGACGGCGGCGGCAAAGAAGTCCGGGTACTCCACGCACATGTTCAGCGCCATGTAGCCGCCCGCTCCTGCGCCCATGATGTAGATGCGGTCCGGGTCTATGTCCGGGTTCTTCCGTATATGCTCGTCTATCAGCTCCTTGAGGGCCTCGGTGTAGTAGGAGACCTTTGCGGTCTTGTCATCGTCCATATTCGCCTCGGACGAAGAGAAGATTTCGTGCATGAAGCGCCATACCGGGTCGGTTATCTTGTGTATCGCCTCGTCTATCTCGGCGGGAATCCAGATCCTGAAGCCGAACTTGTCCACGGAGCTGGTCTCCAGCCAGCTTCCGGGGCACTGGGGCATCAGCACCGCCGCCCCGTTCCTGAAATGCCGCTGGATGTCCTCCCCGATAAGGTTGCCGCTCATGCAGCTGAGGACGGGCATGTAGGGGTTCTTGACGGCGGAATCCTCCGTGCCGTGCAGCCAGACAATCAGCGGCTTCTTGCCCTTTGTGCCGGGCATCCATGAGAGGGAGCCGAGCTCAATGTCCTCATCCCCGGCATCATACCGGTAGGAGGAGACCGTGAACTGTGCCGCCACCGGGCTGACGATGGCAGTACGCCTGGTGATGGAGATATCGAGCTTCTCGCTCTCTATCCGCATCCCGTAGGCCTGGTCGAATTTCGCCGTGACGGGCAGCTGCAGGAAGGGGTTGCAGATGGAGATGTCCGGGCCGGATTCCAGCTCCAGGCAGAGGTACTGGCTGCTGTCGCCCTTCTTGAGCTCCTTGCCGTCCTTGTCGGTCAGGTAGGCGGCGGTCACCTTGCGGCTGCCCTTGACGATTCCCTTGCCCTTGTCCGCCTTGTCCGACGATGTGGAGATGACCACGTCCACGTCGAACGCGGAGGCGGAGATTTTGCTGTCCTTCGTCTTTTTGCCCAGATTGACGATTACTTTGTCCACGGCGGGACCCCAGTCGTAGGCGGTTATGTACATCACGTACTCGTCGGACTCGGGGCTTGCGCTCTCCACGAGCTTCAGGTCGGGAAGCCCCTTCTTCTGCGCGAGGGAGTTCCCGTAGTCCTGGAACTGCGCCGCGTCAAGGGCGAAGAGTGATGCCGCGCACAGGGCGGCTGCCAGATAACAAACAAAACGTCTCATTTCATTCTCCTCCGTATGAGTTTAAAAAAATCCGCCGGGCAAAGGTTTCATTCTTCTTGCAAAAGCGCTTGATTGGGGATAGGATGGGGCAAGGAAGGACTATGGACTGCGTTATACTGATGGGAATAAAGCACTGCGGCAAATCCACGCAGGCGAGGCTGCTCTCGCAGCGGCTTGGCATAGCAAGCTATGACACGGATGACATTATCACGGATATGACGGGTAAAAGCCCCCGCGAGATATACCAATCGGGCGGCAAGGAGGCGTTCAAGGCCGCAGAGACAGCCGCCTGCAGGCAGCTTGCATCCCGGCTTTCGGAGAGCGGGGAGCAGGCGGTCATAGCGACGGGAGGGGGCATCTGCTGCAACGAGGAGGCCCTTTCTGCCCTGCGGCCGCTCGGCAGGCTCGTGTTCCTGAATGCCCCCGAGAAAGCCGCCGCCGACAGGATTATCCGTGAAGCCCGCGAGCTGGCGCAGGGTGGCTTTGAGAACCTGCCTGCCTACATAGCGGCGAAGAGCCCCAGGACGATTCTGGAAATCCGCTCAATCTTTCATGATTTTTATATGGAAAGAACTTCCCTCTACTCCCGCGCCGCCGACATCACTGTCGATATGGGGCGGGCGGGCAAGGAGGAGAATGCGGCCAAGATAGCCGCCCTAGTTGCTGGTTAGCAGCTCCTTCTTCTCTTCCGGGGCCTGTACAAGGTTGGGAAGGCTCTGATCCTTCCTCCGTATGTAAAAATATTTGAAGGGATGCAGATCCATCGCGTTGGACTGCCATCCGCCAACTATCTCCGTGTCGATTACGTGCAGGCTGACGGGGTGGTAGACCGGAATGACCACGCAGTCGTCCAGCAGCATGGTCTCTGCCTGGGAGAGCAGCTTGTAATGCTCCGCGCTGCTTGTCGCGACCGAAGCCTGATGGAGCAGGCTGTCGAATTCCGCGCTGTCGTATTTTGCGACGTTGAGCGATGAGTCGCTCCTGAACAGCTCAAGGAAGGCGAGGGGGTCGGCGAAGTCCCCGATCCAGGAGTAGGCGAACAAGTCCGCGTCCCAGGTGGGGATCTCAAAGTTGTAGGCTTCCGAAGCCTTTATCTCGCTGACAAGCTCCACGCCGAGCGGCTGCCAGGCCTTGGCCAGTATCTGGACGAAGTTTTTCATGAACTCGCTGTCCGTTATGCCGAACTTAATCGTGATTTTTTCTTTCGCGCCGAGTCCTGCCTTCTCACGGGCCTTGCGCATCATCATAACCGCGTCGTCGCTGTCGTAGTCATCGAAGCCCGGGACTTCCGGATAGCCGGTCAGGGGGTAGACCAGGGTCGTCGCCGGGACGGTTATGTCCTCGCGGAGCTTGTCGTAGGGAATCGCCTCGAGCAAAGCCTCGCGTATTTCCTGGGTGTTCCACTTCTTGCCGTTGAGCTTGAAGAAGATGTAGTAGGTTCCGAATTCCGCCGCGACCTTGATGGCATTGCGGTTGATGATTTTGGAGGCGTTGACGTTTCCTTCGGGAATCCAGTCCACGGCACCCGTGTTGAACAGGTAGGCGTTCTCGTCAAGGTCATCGCTCTGGATTATCGTGATGCCGGGAATGAGGATGTTCGCCGCATCACGGTAGTTCTTGTTCTTGACCAGCTCAAGCCGGCCGTTCTCATAGGACTTGAGGGTGAAGGCCCCGCTGTAGGAGTTCTTCTTCTTGCTGACCGCGCTGAAGGCATGGTGGCAGAGAATTTTTGGCAGGTGCTCGGCCGGCTCCTCCAGATGGATGACGAGGGTCTTGTCGTCGCGGGCCGTAATGCCCACCTCGTCGCGCTTGCCCTTGCCCAGGCGGTAGTTCCTGGCTCCCTCTATGCAGTCCAGGAGTGAGGCATAGGGGGCACGGGGGTTGGACAGGAGATCCAGCCATGACTCGCGGAAGGTGCTCGCGGTGATTTTCTCTCCCGTGCTGAACTTGGCTCCGTCGATTATCGTGAATGTCCATCGTTTCTTGTTCCGTGACAGCTTGTAAGATGCGCAGAGGGCGTTCTGCGGCTCCAGGTTGACGGGATTGTAGGAAAAAAGCCCCTCGTACAGGCCCGACAGGAGCTGTGCCTCGGAGGTGTAGCTTGCTGTCTGGGGGTTCAGGTCGTATGGATGGCCCATCGTCAGCATGACGACGTTGCGCTGCAAGGATTTCTCCACACCCGGGATGTCGTTGGACTCCTTGTCCGCCTGGGGGGTGTAGACCGGGGCCGCAAAGGACGGCACCATAAGGACCGCCGCCAGGGCAGCCCTTAAAACGCTTTTCATTTTCATTTCGTTATTCCAAGCTTCTTCATCTGCTCCGCCTCCTCCACGTAGGAGGCATACTCGGAGCGCAACTGGTTTACCTTGACGAGCGCGTTTTTCAGCGTCGTCAGCTCCATCTTTATGCCTTTTATTTTCGCACGGTTCGTGCCCGACGTGTTCGCCTTGAAGTATTCGTCAAGCGCGCCGAGCAGAACCTGTAGTCTCCCGTTCTCCGTCATCTGTTTGTTGACCCAGTTGTACACGAAGTCGTCCGTCTGGGAATTCATCTTCTGGTAATTGGGGCTGTCCGTTGAGCTGAGGGACGTGTAGAACTTTATCCTCTTGCTGAACGCCGCCATGAAGGAGTTGTAGTTGATTATCTCCCGCTGCTTCTCGTCGGTACCCTTCTTGGTGATGATGACCTCGTATTCCACCTGAGGCTCTGCCATGCCGAAGAGGCGGCGGAAGAACCTTCCGAGCTTCTGCTTGAAGCCCTTGTCCTCTGAGGCGAGTATGTCATGGTTCGTCACCACCTTGCCCATGACGATGTTGTACTGGTCGTTCATCGAGCCGAGCGAGAGAACCGCCCCCATAATGATTTCATGGACGTTGACGCTTTCCTCCGCCTTTTCCGTCGGCATCTCCTGGACTTTCAGGTTCTGGAGCAGCTTGCTCCGGAGCTCTTCCTTGTTCGGCGCGGTCTCTTCCTTGACAAGCTCCTCCACTATGTCGGCGGAGAAGGGGCGGCGGGGCAGGGCGGTCGGCATCTGCTTCTTTATCTCGTCCATGAGGGCAGAGGCGTTGCCCCTGACATCCGGCCCGAGCTTGGAGACGATTTCCTTCCTTATTTCGCCCTTATAACGCTCTTTCTGGAAGGCTCCGATGGATTTCAGCTCGCGGGACATCTCTTCCATGTCTTTGGAAGTCTTGGCAATGCTGTCGAAGAGCATGCTCATCGCGGGCCCGCCACCCTGGGTGGTCGTCTTGAGCTCCAGCAGGGCAGCCCCGAGGGCCTTTGAGTTCTGCCGTGCAGATTCCGGGTTCAGGGCACTCCATGAGAAGGTTCCGTTGAAGTCCACGAGCTTCTTTATCTTCGCCGTCGGAAGCTGTTCCACTGAGAATTTGACGTAGGTGCAGATGAAATCTACCATATTTTCGTACTGGCCCAGCCTGATTCCAAGCTGGGTAGCCCGCTCGGCGTCGTTGAACGGAGCGTCATCTATGGGACCCACGTCGGTGATTTTCTTGTCGTTCTGGTATGGATCCGGCGTGATGAGCGAACGCCGCTGGAGTGCGTTTGTGAGGTTCTTCACGAAAATAAGGTGATTGCGGTAGCCTTCCTGTACTTTGGGCAGCACGGTGCTGTTGAACCATGAGACCTTGTCGTCCACGGCTTTTATGATTTTCGCGTTAAAATCCTCGTTCTCTGCACTTCCCATAATCAATACATTCCTGTAATAAAATATTCCTCTGCACCTTTATCGGCACTTTCAGGAGCTTTCCGCATTTGTTCTTCCCTATGATATACTAGTTTTACCATTAGAACAAGGGGGACATCCCTCTGAAAACGATTTCTTGCCAAAACGATGTTTTTTCCTTGACAAATTGCCATTCTGAACATAAAATTAGGTTTATGGACTTACGAACTGTATTGACGCCGGAAACGGTAGAACTTCATTTGAAGGGAACGAAGAAAGAAGAGATTATAGATGAGCTCCTTGATGTCCTTGTGAAGGCAGGGAAAGTCACCGACAAGGATGCGGCGCGGGAGTGCGTCTTGGACCGTGAGCGCAAGATGTCCACGGGTATGAAGCACGGGATTGCCATCCCTCACGGAAAGACGGACACCGTGTCCGATCTCGTGGCATGCATCGGCATCTCCGACAATCCCGTTGACTTCGACAGCCTGGATCAGGATCCCTGCCGCATTTTCATCATGACCCTCTCTCCGGTGAACAAGACAGGACCTCACCTCCAGTTCCTGGCGGAGGTCAGCCTCTTGTTCAAGTCTGCCGACAAGCGGGTTCAGATTCTTAACACCACGGACAAGGCCGAGATTATCAAAATCCTGACCGAGTAGGGGTTATTTGTGTAAATTTCAGTTTCAAGTCCCGCGGGACTGTGCCTCCGCGCTTCTTGTGGCTGTTTTTTGTTTCCATAGTTACAGGTATGTTGAACGCCGTTGGCGGGATATGTGCTTGAGTTTTCTCCTTGTTTTCTCCCCCCGTTCCTGTCAGGCGGGGGGAGTTTTTTATGCCCGGAGGCATGGGCGCAGGGTTCTTGTCCTGCGGGAATCCCTCCGTATGGCTTACTGTGACACCCTTTTTTCGATGGGAACGTACTCTCGCTCGGTGGAGACGTTCTTGTAAGCGGGGCGGTAGATGCGGCCTCCTGCGACCAGCTCCTCGATGCGGTGGGCGGACCAGCCCGCGATGCGCGATATGGCGAAGAGGGGCGTGTACAGCTCGCGGGGGATGTTCAGCATCGTGTAGACGAAGCCCGAGAAGAAGTCCACGTTG
>CACYDQ010000408.1 GCA_902773215.1 uncultured Spirochaetaceae bacterium
AACACGTTGTCGAAGCTGAGGCGGTTGACGACGAAGGTCATCGTGTACATGACCATCTGGAAGGGAACGATCATGCTGAACGTGAAGGCATAGTAGAGGGCCCTCGTGAACTTGGACTTCACCCGCACGATGTACCAGGCGGTCATCGACGTGCAGACGATGATGAGGAGCACCCCGGCGACGGTAATCCACACGGAGCGGATAAAGGCAATGAAGAAGCCCGAGGACGTGATGCCCCGGATGTAGTTCTCCAGTCCCACGAACATCGCTCCCGTAGGAAGCGCGAAGGGGTCGGTGGAGACATAGAGGCGGGACTTGAAGGAGTTCATGAACACCAGCAGTATGGGGAAGATAAACAGGATTGTAAGCGCTATGAGCAGCACGGTCTGGAAGGTTCGCGTGCTCGTACGGTTCTTTTCTATCATCATTGCTCTATCTCCTTGGTGTTCGTGAGTTTAAGCTGGGCAAAGGCGATGATGGCGACGATGATGAAGAACACGACCGCCTTTGCCTGACCGACGCCCTGGAAGCCCGTGCGCCCGTAGAAGGTCTTGTAGATGTTCAGGGCGAGCATCTCCGTATCGGTTCCCGGCGCACCGTTCGTCAGCGCAAGGTTCTGGTCGAACATCTTGAAAGAGTTCGTCAGCGTCAGGAACAGGCAGATGGTTATGGACGGCATGACCATCGGGATTTTTATCTTGAACAGGGTCGTGAATGACGAAGCCCCGTCTATGGAGGCCGCCTCAAGCAGCTCCGAGGATATGTTCTGCAGGCCCGCTATGTAAATGACCATCATGTAGCCGATGAGCTGCCAGTTGGTCAGGATGACCAGGCCCCAGAACCCGTATTTGGCATTGAAGGAGATGTCCTCGCCAAAGTAGCGCAGGAGCACCCCGTTTATGAGGAGGTTCCAGATGTAGCCCAGGACGATTCCGCCGATGAGGTTCGGCATGAAGAACACCGAGCGGAAGAAACTCGTCCCCTTGAGCCCGTTCGTGAGCAGGAGGGCAAGGATGAAGGCAAACACGTTGACCGTAATCATCGAGACGATGGTGAACACCGTCGTGAAGCCCAGCGCATGGATGAACTCGTCGTTCAGCGTGAATGCCCGGATATAGTTCTTCAGTCCTATGAAATGCGCGTCAGTGATGACCTTGAACTTGGTGAACGAAAGCACGAAGCCCATGACGAAGGGGATGAAGAAAAACATGATGAACGCCAGAAGCGTCGGCAGCACAAATAGAGGAAAGTATTTCCTTGTCGCCTTGTTGTTTTCCATAGGGAACTCCTCAAAAAAGTTTAAAAAAGGGGCTGCCGCGTTACCCATTGCTGTCGCGCGGCAGCCCCGCCATTAGAAGCGCGGTTGAAAGCGACCCGGTCGCTTACTCGTCAACCAGCTCCCACTCGGTCTTCCAGTTCTTGACGACGTTCGCGGAAACCGTGGACCAGTCCTTGGAGCCCTGGCAGTACTGCAGGAGGTCCGCGCCGAAGTTGTCCTTGAAGGTCTGTGACGGGAACAGGGTGAAGTTCCATGAGACGGACGTGATGCCCCTCTTGGACATGTAGGAAAGGATTTCCTTGGCCAGCGGGTCGGTCGGCTTCTCGCTCTCGGCGAAGGTATCGAAGGGAGCGATGAACCCGAGCTTCTGCGTGACATACTTCTTTCCGGTCGGAGAGGAGTAGAGCCAGTAGATGAAGTCAGCGGTGGCCTGCTGGTCGGCCTTGGAAGCCTTCTTGTTGATGCAGTAGAAGTTCTCCGTGCCGATGCAGAGGCCCTGTGAGGACTCGCCGCTCACGCCCGTGTAGATGGGAAGGTACTTCACGTTCTCGGCCTTGACCTTGTTCCCGGAGACACCGGCAATCTGGCCCCATGCCCAGTTGCCGTTCTGCACCATCGCGGCTTCCTCGAGCGCGAACTCGGCCATGGACTGGTCGACGGTCTTCACGCCGAGGTTCTTCCTGTCCACGACGGAATCGGTCGTGTACAGGTCGAAGATGTTCTTGAAGTTGCTGCCATACTGGAACTTGATCTGATGGGTCGCCTTGGAGGTCAGGTCCACCTTGTTGTTCTTGAACTCGTAGTAAACGGGCAGGTTGGCGAGGTGGGTCTGCCAGCGCCAGTCCTCACCGGCCTTGAGCGACGTGGACGCAAACACGCCCTTGATTCCGAGCAGGCTCGCGTTGGCCTGCATGTCATCGCAGAGCTCCTTGAGCTTGGCGAAGCTGTTAATCTCGTCCATGCTCTTGAACGAGGTGCCGCGTGAGGAGAGGGCGAAGTACTTGTCGGTAATCGCCTTGTTATAGATGATGCCGTATCCCTCGACGACATAGGGAATGCCGTAGACCTTGCCCTTGTCGGTGATGGCTAGTGACTTGTCGGACAGATGCTTGTAAATCTCCGTCTTGGTCAGGTCGGCGCAGTAGTCCTTCCAGTTCGCGTAGCCGACCGGGCCGTTAATCTGGAAGAGGGTCGGGGCCTGCTTGGTCGCCATCTTCGCGGTGAGCGTGGACTCGTAGGTGTTGTTAGCGGCAGTCTCGACGATGACCTTCACGCCGGTCTCCTTCTCATAGGCGGCGGCAAGCTCCTCATATACGGCGGCGACCTCCGGCTTGAAGTTCAGGTAGCGGACGGTGCCCTTCTTTTTCCCTGCCGCGCACAGGCTCATGGCCGCGGCCAGCATGATGCAGGTTCCGATGACAATTCTTTTCATAAATTTCCTCCTAAAAAGTACTGGAACAAACAACTGGAAACGATACTGGAAACGTTTCCAATCTATACTGTCATACTATCACGGCTTTCCGGAGTTGTCAAACAAAATTTTTAAAAAAAATTGGTTATTTCCCGGCCCCGTGCCGGGCGGCAGGAAGGGGGCTGCATCGGCCCGGTCATAGTACTTGTGACCGCCCGTCTGACGGGCGGGGACTGGAAGAGCGGGCGGATATGTGCTAGTATCAATTTATTATGGAAGAAAAAGCAGCGGGGGAGAACATCGTCGAGGTCAGAAACCTCGTCATATCGTTCCGCACGAACAAGGGGATGGTCCGGGCCGTCCGCGACATCTCCTTTGACCTCAGGAAGGGGGAGACCCTCGCCATCGTCGGCGAGTCCGGCTCGGGCAAGTCCGTCTCCGCACGCGCCCTGCTCGGCATAGAGGCCCCCAACGCCGTCATCGAGGGCGGCCGCATCCTCTACCGGGGCGAGGACCTGCTTGCGTACACGGAGAAGGACTTCGAGCGCAGGAACATCCGGGGGAACCGCATTTCCATGGTCTTTCAGGACCCCATGTCCTCGCTCGACCCGATTATGAAGATAGGCCCCCAGCTGACCGAGGCGATGCTGCTTGCCGGGCGGAAGGACAAGTCCAAGCGGATTAGCAAGGCAGAGGCCCGCCGCCGTGCCCTGCGGATAATGCAGGACGTCGGCATACAGGACGCGGAAAAAAGATTCGACCAGTACCCCTTCGAGTTCTCGGGCGGCATGCGGCAGCGGATTGTCATAGCGATAGCGATTGCCTCCCACCCGGAGCTGCTCATCTGCGACGAGCCGACGACCGCGCTGGACGTGACGATTCAGGCGCAGATCCTTGAGCTCATAAACTCGCTGAAAAAGGCAAACGACATGTCGGTGATTTTCATCACGCACGACTTGGGCGTAGTCGCCAACGTCGCCGACCGCATCGCCGTGATGTACGCGGGCAAAATCGTCGAGACGGGAACCGCCGACGACATCTTCTATTCTCCCGCCCACCCCTACACCTGGGCCCTCCTGTCCTCCATGCCCGACCTGGACACGACGGGCAGCCTGGACGCGATACCCGGCACCCCGCCGAACATGCTGAATCCTCCCCCGGGAGATGCCTTTGCCCCCCGCAACAAGTACGCCATGCAGATAGACTTCGAGCAGGAGCCGCCGATGTTCCGCATCTCGCCGACCCACTACGCAGCGACCTGGCTCCTGCACCCCGAC
>CACYDQ010000409.1 GCA_902773215.1 uncultured Spirochaetaceae bacterium
GACCGCATGGGGGCCGCCGTAGTTCTCGAACTGCACGGAATCCTTGCCCGCGCTCTGTATCTCAGGCTCATCGACTCCGAGCGACCAAGCCAAAGTTCCGCAGATAAGGGCGGAAGCCACTATGCAGAGAAGCTTTTTCATATATCCTCCGGGATGCATTTCATGTTTTTTTCGTTCTTTTCCATAGTATAGCATATATCGGCTGTTTTGCAAGACCGACTTCCTTGACTAAATGCCCCCCTTGTATTAGAATACATGAAAAATTTGCGTTTGGAGTAATTTGAAATGGGTATTGTTAGGACGGTTTTGCTTGTAGCTTTCGTGATAGTGTGTGTCCTTTTGGTTCTGCTGGTCCTCATCCAGAGGGAAGACAGCAACGGGATGGGCGGTGTCTTCGGGGGCGGGCAGTCCGCGGCATTTGGCTCTCATTCAGCCAGCGTCCTGACCAAGACGACGGGTGTCCTTGCGGCCCTGTTCTTTATCTTCGCGTTCTCTTTGGCTTTGGTCAACAAGGGCAGGGACAAGGGTGACCTCAGCAGGACCGCGGCGGAGCTTCAGGAGACCGCGCCCTCTACGGGGGAAGTCTCGTCAGGCTCTTGGCTTGACGATGTGGCCGAGTAACGGAAAAAACGGAGCGATATGAACCTTCAGAAGGTTTTTACCCCTGAAAGTATAATCCTCAACCTGGAGAGCACGGAGAAGGAGGAGCTGTTTGAAGAGCTTCTTCAGAACGTCTGTTCCCGTCTTCCCTCCGTCAACAGGGACGAGGCCCGGGCTGCCCTGCTGGAGCGGGAAGCCAAGATGTCTACCGGCATTCTTCCCGGCGTTGCCGTGCCCCATGCGAGCATAGATACCGTGAAGGGCGTGACGGGAGTCATCGGCATAAGCAGGAAGGGCATAGATTATGATGCCATAGACAAGAAGCCCGTGCATTATGTCTTTATGCTGCTGGGAAATTCCAGCGACAACGCCGGGCATCTTGAGACCCTGAGAAGGATTGCGATACTTCTGATAAACCCCGCTTTTGTCAGCAAGCTGTCGGAGGCTACGACCCCCGGCGACATCTGGGACATGCTCGGGGATGGCGAAAATTATATGGAAAGCTGATTTATGGAAGAGAACTTAGAGGACAACATCGACATAACCAGGCATCTCCTTGAGGTTGAGAACGAGGCCGGGCAGATGGTCGCCGAGGCCGAGAAGGAGGCCGATTCCATCATTGCCGCCGCCCGTGCCGAGGCGGAAAGCGAGTTCAAGAGCCGCTACGCCGACTTCGTGAAGTCTCTGGATGCGAAGGAGGAGGAGTCCCGTAAGGAGTTTCGTGACGGCCACGACAAGCAGCTGGACGAGTACAAGCGGTCGCTGGAATCCAAGGAGAAGGATTCCGCCGCATTCAACTCCCTCCTTGAGAAACTGCTTTACGCATAGGCGGTCTTTATGGCGATGGATAAGGGCGCGGCATCTTCTTATGTGTATGCCAAGGCGAGCGGGATGCTCGCACGGTCTTTTGTTGGCTCTCGTTCTGTCCGCCTCTTTGAGGTGAAGACCCTGGCGGAGCTGTGGTCCCTTATCTTCACTGACCCCCTGCCTGTCGTCCCGGAGATGGTTCTCGCCAAAGAGCTGGAGAAAACCGCCCGGGACCGCTTTATCAGCCAGTACATGAAGCTGGTCACCTGCTATTCCAAGCCCGCCGACATCCTGCTTGCCCAGCTGCATCATTATGACTACGAGAACGTGAAGGCCGTCGGTGCGGCCCTTTGTCTGGGTGACGGCAAGAAAAAGCCCGATATGGTGGACATTTCCCCATTCAACCTGCTCAGATACAGTGCCTGGCCGGATGTTGCCGCGATGACCTCTGGCGGCTCCCTTTCCTGGTATAACAGGGTTCCGGCCCTCAATGAGCAGCGGGAGATGGATTTCCGCCTGGACTGGCAGTATGTGGGTGAGACCTGGCGGGCGGCTCAGCGTTGCGATGCCGAATGCCGGGAGGACGTGAAGTCCCTTCTCTATGAGCGCTTCGTCATTGAGGGTGTGCTCTGGGCACTCCGTCTCAGGAAGTACTACGATATGCCGCAGGAGCTCGTCGATTCCCTGCTCCGCTCCCCGGTGGGCGAGGGGGACGGCACGGAGCATTTCTCCCAGGAGGCGGCGAGGACCCTCCCGTGGGCTCTGGACGACTGGGAGTCCTGGCGCAAGTGGAAGTACGCCCAGTTCCTGAATCCCCATGAGGAGGGGGTTGTCTGGAACGTCGATCCCAGATGGATATACAATGCATTCAGGAGGGATTATGTCCGCAAGACCTATTCC
>CACYDQ010000410.1 GCA_902773215.1 uncultured Spirochaetaceae bacterium
GCGCCGGATATCGAGCGGTAGAGGTCGTCCGCCCCCCCGTAGAAGATGTCCGCCCGGATGACCGAAATCATCCCGAACGTATAGATGGCAAACAATATGACGAGGGGCTTCCGGTCGTCCCGGAGCAGGCGTGCTTTTTCCCCCATCTCCGCCGAGAGCTTCCGGCAGAGAGTCCGTCCCCTCCCCGTCCTGAGCGCGAGGTACACGATGAGGTTCATCGCGAAAACGATGAATGCCAGGGCAAAGAGCTGCTGGGTCCAGTAGTTCATGTTCAGGCTGCGGTGCATGTAGTTGTCCGCGATAAAAGCGACGAGACCGGTCCGTACCGGGGGCAAAAGCCCCGCCGCGGAGAAAAGCGCGATTACCGCCGCCAGCAGCGTGTGAATCAGGAAGGCCGCGCCCCTTTCCCCTGTCCTGCCGCTCATTCCGACACCTCCGTTCCGGCAGTTGTGACAGTCCCCTCTCCGGCAGCCTCGCCAGATTCAGCATCCGGCGCGGGCTGGCCAGTTTCGTCCGGCGCATTTGTCCCGTCTGTTTCATCTGTGCCGTCCGGCGCATTTGTTCCAGACGGCACAGACGGCTCGTCCGCCTTTCCGGGCATGCCGATGTCTCCGACCTCGGCGAGGAACTTCTTTCCGATGACCTCCCAGTCGCGCCCGGTCAGGTCGAATTCATAGCTCCGGTACTTCTCGGCGGCAGCCTTGCCGACTTCCGCGATGAAGTCCTCATACGTATAGGTGACGCTCACACCCACATCGGCGAGCTTCTCCGTGTCCGAGTAGGCGACAATCGGCTTGTGGGCCGCCATTGCCTGATAGTACTTCGCCGTGATGCCGAGCGGCCTGTCCTTGTAGAAGTCCGTCACGTAGGGGACCATGACCGCCGTGCAGTTGGTTATCCAGGCGGGGACCTCCGTGCTCTTTATGCCGGGGATGTATGTCAGGTTCGGGATTTTCTCCACCTTGTTCAGGACTGACTTGTCCGGGTAGTTGGGGCAGACGACGAAGAAGTGCAGCTTGGGAAGCTCCTCCGCCGCCTTGTACAGGAGCGGCCACTCCACTCCCCATGCGCCGACGTAGACGATGGACTTCCTGCCCTTCATCTGCTCCGGCTCGGAATAGCGGCGCATGTAGGGGGCGAGGTCCACGCCGTTGGGAAGCATCGCATAGGACACCTTCCGGTCGAATTCCGGGATGACCTTCCTGTATGCCTCAAGCCCCTCGTTGTTGACGAGCAAAGTCCTGTCGGCCTTGAGCAGCATGTTCCTCTCAAGCTCCCGCGTCCGCTCGGGGACGGAGGCATAGACGAGGGGGTCGGAAGGCCGGTAGATGATCCGCGCCTTGGGGAAGCGCCTGCGTATCTTGTCCACGAAGACGATTCCCTCGCAGGACTCGAAGACAAAGCAGCCCGTCCCCGCCAGGAAACGCCTGGAGAAGCCGCGGAAAGTCCCGAGAGAGTGCCGGAGCAGGAAGTTCATCACGCAGGCGGGGACGACCTTCCCGCAGGCATCCGGGATGCGGAAGGTCGGGAAGGTCACGTTGAGGATTTCCTTCCCTTCCTCCAGCTCGTAGCGGGCCCCGGCGGAAAGCTTCTGTATGACCTCCGCGTTCAGCTGCTCCCGCTTGAGCAGGAGCCCGTAGTATGGCCGGGGGAAGCTGAAGAAGACTGTCTCAAGCCCCGCCCGGCACGCGGCCTCCGCGAGCTTGTGGAAGCCCCCCTGCCTCCGCGTGTCCCAGTTGTGGCTTGTGATGAATACGATTTTTCCCGCCATCGCCTACTCCTTGATCTTCTTCAGGATTCCCCGGAGCCGCTCCCGGAACTCGTCCGTATAGAAAAATGCCGCCCGCTGCCGGGCCGCCCCTGCCATCCGCGAAAGAAGCTCCGGGTCGCGGGCAAGCTCCTCCGTGCGGGCGACCAGCTCCTGCGGGCTGTCCCATTTGAAGCCCGCCCCGCCGGTGACAATCTCCGCCTGCCCGCCCTTGTTTATGACGACGGGGACGCAGCCCGCGCCCATCGCCTCCACGGTCGTCATGCCGAAGTGCTCCATCATGTAGGGATCGTCCTCGCCGTAGCCCTTGCAGTGCCAGAAGATTTCCGCCCGGTTATACAATTCCGCTATCTTGTCCCAGGAGGCGTTGGGGCAGAGCTTCACGTCACCCCCCCCGGCGTACGCGCAGATTTTCTCCCAGTAGTCCACGGTGTCGCTCGCGTTGTTGCCTGCGATGACCAGCTTGTAGTTGTCATGCAGGAACTGCGAGCCCCGGTATGCGTCGATGAGCAGCTCAAGCTTCTTTGCCGCGTCAATCCTGCTGCACAC
>CACYDQ010000411.1 GCA_902773215.1 uncultured Spirochaetaceae bacterium
CAGGGTCATCGCGGACACCTTGAGCCCGTAGCCGTGCATGATCAGCCCGCCCTTCCTGAGGTTGGCGGCATCGTCTTCCGTAAGGGTCAGCACTATGCTGCCGGAGCTCTTCTCCGTCTCCAGGTCGCCGTTCGCGAACCCCGCGCCCTTGACCCCGCCGTAGCCGAGCGGCTGCCAGCCGGAGGAACCGACCCCGTAGACCTTGAACTTGTGGTAGTCGGCCTTTATGTTCTTGTACTTGACCTCGATCGTGTCCCCGGCCTTCACGTCCGAGAAGGCGGCGGAGTCCACGGTGACGTTATCCGACCAGGACAGCTCGACCGTCCGGTTCAGCAGCTTGACGGAGCTTTCTGCCCCCAGAAAGCTTGCGAAGGCGGCGAGCAGGGCCGCAAGAACGAATGTTCTTCTTATATAGTCTCTCATATATGAAGAACAAAAGTCCGGCGGGCTTAGTTACGCTCCCTTGAACTTGCGCACGTCGGCCCCGAGCCGGGTTACGCTCGTGTCCAGGGACTCCACGCACTTGTCCAGCCTCATGCCGCTCTTGACGACCCCCTGGGCTATGTCGGACATGCTCGCCATGCTGCCCTGCACCGCCTCGAGCGAGCCGCGCAGCTTGTCCATCTCCTCAAGGATTCTCCGGCTTCCGTCCGCCATCTGGGTGGAGGAGGAGCGCACGTTCTCCGTCGTCCTGTCCATTCCTTCCAGAGTCGCGATGACACCGCGCGACTCCTCGTTCTGCTCCTCAAGGGAGCCCCGCACCGACTGCACGAGGGAGTCAGTCTCGTGAATCCTCTCCGACACGCCGGAGAATGCGTCGCTGGACTCCTGGGAGGCCGACACGATGTCCCCGATGCTGTCCTGTATGTTCTTGAGCTGCTCGCCTATCGTCTTGGACTGGCCGGAGGATGTCTCGGAAAGCTTGCGGATTTCGTCCGCGACGACCGCGAAGCCCTTTCCCGCCTCGCCCGCGTGGGCAGCCTCGATCGCCGCGTTCATCGCGAGCAGGTTGGTCTGGCTCGCTATGGACGCGATGGCGGTGTTGGCCTCCTGAAGCATCTTGGACTGCTGCTCTATCTGCGAGATGCGCTCGTTCACCTTCTCCTGCTTGGACATGCCGCTCTGGGCCTCCCTGTCCAGCATGGCGAACGCACTCGCCATGGACTCCATGGAGCCGCTTATCTGCTCTATGCCCTTGACCAGATGGCCGACCGCCGACGAGGACTCGCGGATGCTCTGAGTCTGGCTGTCGATCATCTCGCTGACGGTGGAGATGCTGGTCGCCACCCCCTTTATGACGGTCGAAGTCTCGTCAAAGCCGTCCGACTGCCTCCGCACCTGCTCCTGCACGTTGCCTATGCCCAGGCGGATGCTCGTCATGGAGTCGGACACGGACGAGACGCTCTCCTTCATGTCCTTGGACACCTCTTCCAGGACGGAGCTTGAGTTCCCTATCGTCCCGACCATGCTCTCAAGCCTCTCCGAGAAGAGGTTGAAGCCGTTCGCGAGCAGGGCGGCCTCCTTGGTGTGGTAGTCCGGGTAGCGGCGGCTGAAGTCCCCCTTGGCGATGAGCTCGCAGCCGGAAGCCATCTCCTTGAAGTGCCGGGACACGCGGTTGGACAGGATGGTATCTGTCGCGATCATCAGCAGGATGAGGACGGCGATGCCGGCTATGACGGAGACCACCATGCCGTGATACACGCCGGAGAAATCCGACTCAGGCCCGTCCACGACGACGAACCAGCCCGAGCCGGATATGGGCATCACTCCGTAGAAGTGCCCGTCTTCGACGAAAGACTTCGCGCTCCCGTCCAGATATGCCCGCCTGCTGTAGGCCTTGAAGCCGACGCTGTCAAAGTAATTCCCGCTCATCAGGAGGGAAGGATCGTCGTTCGTCAGGTACAGGCCCTCGCCGTCCACTATGTGAACCCTGCTGTTCTGCGACAGGCTGATGTTCCTCACCATCTCGCTGAGAGCGCTCAGGTAGATGTCCGCCGCGGCGACCCCGGCCAGATCCCCGGCAGCATCGAAGGCCGCGCACGAAAGCGTGATGCACAGGGTACCCTCCATCGCGTCCACGTATGGCTCGCCCCGCGCGACCGAACCGCGCGCGCTGACGGCATCCTTCCACCAGTCGCGCGAGCTGGGGACCCAGTCCTCCTCCGGCACCCAGTCCGCCCCGTCAATGTAGAATCCGCCTTCCTCGTAGCGCGATGTCACCGTCGCATAGTAGATGTCGTTGCTCCCGCCGCCCATCATGTCCGTGGCCTTGTGTATGAGGCCGTCCAGCACCACGGAATCCGCGGCGGAGGAGGCCGCCATCGCTATGTCGCTGACCCGCGTCTCGTACGGGATGAAGATATTCTCGACCTGCCCGACCAGCGTCTGCATCGTCCGCTCCACCAAGCTGACCGTGGACTGCCTGATTATCCGCCGCGCCAGGAACACGGATGTCGCGCCCAGGAAGAGCGTCGCCAGCAGCATCGAGCCTATCGTCCCTATAAGGACCTCCGTCCTGAGCGATATCTTGTTTCTTTCCATAATACAGCTTCCTCTCTTATGAATTCCTTTCTATATAATTCCCATGAGACGGGCTTCCCATACGGCCTGGGTCGGGGAGGAGACATCCAGCTTGCGGTAGATGTTCTTCATGTGGAACTTGACCGTGTTCACGCTGATGAAGAAGCAGTCCGCAATCTCCTCGTTCGACTTGCCCTGCTCCAGGAACTTGAGCACGCCAAGCTCCATCTTGGAGAATTCCACGTCCTTCTTCCTCGCGGGCTTCAGGTAGAGGGGGTACCATGCAGCCATGTCCCTCGTGTCCTCCGCCAGGCGCATCAGGTAAGGAGTCTCGCCCTTCACCCATATATACTCCACGAGCAGGGGCAGGAGGGCCGCCCCCTCGTCAGCGACCAGGCGGTAGTAACCCCTCCTTCTGGCAGTCCTCAGCACGGAGTCGAGCGAGCGGAATGCGAGCTCCTTCTCGTCCGAGCGGAAAAAGCATATCGCGAGCAGCAGCTCAAGCTCGCAGAGGTCCATCTCCCTCCTGCCCTCCTCGAGCAGGGGGCGGAGCTTCTCGGCGAGGGCCTGCACCGCCATGTGCTTTCCCAGGACGATGTAGCAGCGGATTTTTATCATGTAGCGGTACAGGTCCAGCATGCAGAAGTCCATAATCTCGTCGGGAGCGTCGCTTCCCATCCAGCCGGCGATCGCGGCATGGTTCCCCTCATACAGGAAGGAGTAGGCCTCCGCCGCGTCGATGTTGTTGGAGAACTCAAGCGCCCCCTCCGTCTTCGCGAAGCGGCGGATGTTCTTTACGTAGCAGGTCACGTTGGCCGCCTTTCCGCTCGCGAGCAGTATCTTGGTCTGCAGGTAGAGGGCGGCGAAAAGGAGCCGCCTCTGCTGGTCGTTGTCGAATTCCTTTATCGTCCTGCTGACCAGGAGGCCCGCTTCCATGAGCTTGTTCTGCTGGTACAGCCATTCGGAGAGGCACAGGTTGTACATGGGAAGGATCAAGTAGTCTGGGTACAGGCACTTCAAGCCCTGCAGGAAGTCGTCCTTCCTCCTCACCAGGAAGGGCCCCAGGCGGGTATAGTCTATCACGCCGTTCAGGACGAAAGGCCGTCCTGCGGTAACCTGTATGAAAGGCACGAACAAGCCTATCTCCTGCATGTGCCCGATTATCTCGACGAGCCTCTTGACCGTAATCCCCGGGTAAGTAATCTCCATGCCCATCCGGGCCATGCTGTCCTTATCGAACTTATCCAGAAATTCCCCCGCCCCGGCAAGATTCCCGCTCATAATCATGATGACGAAGAGCCCGGTAAAACAGCGCGGATATGCCTTCAAGTCCTCGGGTGTCAGGGCAGCGTAAGAGTCCTTTTCCCTCCATATATCGACAAGATAATAGCTTCTCAGGAAAGAGGCCAATCTCGTTGAGAGCTCTTCCGCCGGGACAAGCTTTTTCTCCGCCTCCACAGTCTCGTTCTCCATGTTTTTTTCTCCGCTAATGTCAGCTTCCATAAATTCTGATATGCCCTAAATAATCCCCAGAAGCCGGGCTTCCCACACCGCCTGATAGGCGGAGCCCGCATCCAGTTTCTTGTAGATGTTCTTCAGGTGGAACTTGATAGTGTTCTCGCTGAGGAAAAAGAATTTCGCCAGGTCCTTCTTGTCCTTGCCCTGCTCCAGGAATTTCAGGATTGAAATCTCTATCTTGGAGAAAACTGCCCCGCCCCTGTTGACAGGCTTAAGGTAGAGGGGGTAGCTGGCCGCCACGCTGCGCGTCACCTCCAGCAGTGACATCAGCCAGGGGGTCTCGCCCTTG
Organism: uncultured Spirochaetaceae bacterium; assembly: GCA_902773215.1. Taxonomy (GTDB): domain Bacteria; phylum Spirochaetota; class Spirochaetia; order Treponematales; family Treponemataceae; genus Treponema_D. The sequence continues at coordinate 4,328 of CACYDQ010000411.1, forward strand.
GTCTTTATGTAGTGCACCAGGAGCGGAAGGAGGGCAGGGCCCTCGTCCGCGAGCAGGCGGAAGTAGCCCCGCCGCCTGGCAATCCTGAGCGCGCGCCCGAGCGCGATGCAGGCAAGCTCCTTCTCCTCCGTGCGGAAGTAGCAGACGGACAGCAGCAGGTCCAGCTCGCACAGGTCCATGGTCCTTCTCCCCTCCTGAAGGAGCGGCCTCAGCCGTTCCGCGAGGGCGACCACCGACATATACTTCTTGTTGACGATGTAGCAGCGGATTTTTATCATATAGCGGTACAGGTCCAGCATGCAGAAGTCGTCGAACTCGTTCGGCGCCTCGCTGGCCAGCCAGCCGGAGACGATTTCGTACTTGCCGTCAAAAAGGGCGGCGTAGGTTTCCGCCGCATCTATGTTGTAGGAGAACTCCAGCTCGCCCTCGTAGTGCGCGAACCTGCGGACGCTCTTTATGTAGCCGTAAGCGTCGGGTATCTTGTCGCTGGCGAACTCGACCTTTGCCTTCAGGTACAGGGCGACGAACATGAGCCGCCTCTGCGTCTCATTGTCAAATTCCTTTATTATCCGCCTTACGATTTTGCCCGCCTCGGCGACCCGGTTATTCTGGTAGTACCATTCGGCAAGGCCGAGCTCGTATGTGGCGGGGGCTATGTCCGGGTCGTACAGCCAGCTTATGCCATCGATGAACTGCTCCTTTTTCCCCTCAAGGAAAGGCCCCAGGCGGGTGAAGTCCATCACCCCGTTCAGGACGGTCGGGCGGCCCGCGCTGATGACTGATTTCATGCGGATTTTCAGCTCCTTTACCTTCCAAAGCGCTTTCAGGAACTGACTGAGGCTGACACCGGGGAACACAAGGATGAAGGTATGGCGGAGCCAGTAATCCTCGTCCATCCCTTCTATGATTTTCCACGCCTTGTCCAGCTCGCCGTCCATCACGTAGTTAAGGAAGAGCCCGCAGACGCAGCCGTACCTGTCCTTCAGGTCATCCTCGGACAGGGCATAGAAGGATTCCTTGTCCCTCCTCACGCCGATCAGGTAGTAGCCGTCCAATACTTTGATGACGCGCTCGTTCAGCTCGTCCGCGGGGACAAGCCCGTTCTCCGCAAAAGAAGCTCCCTGTAAGGAATCAGCGGTGGCGGGAGCCATATCGCCAAGCTTGCTTTTCATGTCCACGGACACCTTCCTGCCTGCACAAGATAGCCCGACGAGGGAGGCCTGACAGGCACCTCGCCGGGCTGCACCCCAGCAAAGCCAACGGCCCGCAGGGATGCGGGGCTTCTCTTTATTAAGAGTATACCCATTGTACCCCTGTCGCAGGAGCTTGTCACCTACCCTAATGAATAGTTTTGTGATTTTTCTCAATCTTTGTTTAAGGAATGCACGAAAAAAGGAACCATTCAGCAGGAACCGCGCGTGGCTTTCAGAATGACGGAGGGTTTTGAGGGAAACCGCCGGGAATTTTCCCTTCCCGGAGGCCGGAAGGGGGGCCCGACCCCGCCGTGACAGCGGGGCCGGGGTTTTCTTCTATTATATACTACTTGGACAACAGCGAGTTCATCGCCTTGACGAAGTCCGCCGGGTCCTTGAGCTCCGCGCCGGAAATCAGCAGGGCCTGGTCCAGCAGGACCTCGCTCACC
>CACYDQ010000412.1 GCA_902773215.1 uncultured Spirochaetaceae bacterium
GCGGCATACTGGGCAACGTTGCCGTCGCCGGAGATGAGGCACTTCTTTCCCTTGAAGTCCGTGCCCATCTTCTTGAGCATGCACTCGGCAAAGTAGATGAGGCCGTAGCCGGTTGCCTCGGTGCGGGCGAGGGAGCCGCCGAAGGCAAGTCCCTTTCCGGTCAGAACGCCCGTGTACTCGTCGCGGATCCGCTTGTACTGGCCGAACATAAAGGCGACCTCGCGTCCGCCGACGCCCTTGTCACCGGCGGGAACGTCCGTGTCGGGACCGATGTGCCGGTACAGCTCGGTCATGAATGACTGGCAGAACCTCATGACCTCGGCATCGCTCTTTCCGTGCGCGTCGAAGTCGGAACCACCCTTGCCGCCGCCCATCGGGAGCGTCGTGAGGGAGTTCTTCAGCGTCTGCTCAAGTCCGAGGAACTTGAGGACGTCGAGGTTCACCTCGGGGCTGAAGCGCAGACCGCCCTTGTAGGGTCCGATCGCGCTGTTGAACTGTACGCGGAAGCCGCGGTTGACGTGGCTCTTGCCCTGGTCGTCGGTCCACGGGACGCGGAACATGATGACCCGCTCCGGCTCTACGAAGCGTTCGAGCACCGCATACTTCTCAAGGTCAGGCATCTTGTCCACGACCGGTCCGATTGTCTCGAGGATAAGTCCGGCCGCCTGAAGAAAGTGGTCCTGATCGGCATAGCGCGTGCTGATGTCATCCCAAACGCGCTTGCAGTAAGCGTTCTTAATATTGTATTGCATATAGATACCCCTTTGCCGCGAGTTTGAACGGCAACTGTTTCTATATTAGTGTATTTTTATCTATTTGTAAACTGCTTTGTGAATATTTATGCAAATTCACGGCACTTTTTCTCCCCGGGGGCAGTCTTTTTTCTGAATGACAGAATGGGAATTTTATGGTAAAATAAAAGAATGAAAAGGAGACTTCTGTTCGTGGCGGCACTGCTTTCCGCCGCCTGCTGCCTCGCACCGCATGCCGAGGATTTCAAGATAACTTCCACAGCCGTCAGCTTCCTTGGCGATTACGTGAGCAGGAGCTGGAGCGCGTCCGACGGGCTTCCCGGCAACAACATCACTGATATCCTGCAGGCCCGCAGCGGCTATATGTACTTCGGCACCTACACGGGCCTGGTCCGCTTTGACGGAATAGACTTCCTTACGATAAACAGGGGGCTTGACCCCAAGTACGATTTCGTGTCCGCCCGCAAGGTATTCGAGGACTCCGGGGGAAACCTCTGGGTGGGCTCCAATGACGAAGGCGCCTACCGCCTGAACAAGGACGGGACAGTCCTCAAGCTGGATATGTCCGACGGCCTCCCCAACAATTCCATCCGGGCCTTCACCGAGGACCAGTACGGGAACATCTGGATAGGAACGGCTTCCGGGGTCGTCTATTATACGCCGACCGATGAGATCAAAGTTCCCGAAGGGCTTGACCGCTACGGGGAGCAGAACATCCTCGTGCAGAGCCTCTACTGCGACACGGCGGGGCGCATCTGGCTGTCAAGCCTGACCCCCGGCAGCACCTATGTCTATTCTTCCGGCTCCTTCAGCCGATTCAAGGGCTTCCAGTCCCTGCCCGCCGAGACCGCCGTCAGCTGCATCATGCAGGAGCAGTCCGGGGCCTTCTGGTACGGCATCACCCCACATTACGCGGTCAGGACGGACGGCAAGGGGGGCGAGCAGGTCTATGACCTGACCTTCGACGAAAGGGAGAGCACGATAGTCGGGGACATATTCCAGGACAGCACGGGCAACATCTGGTTCTCCATGGACCGGGGCCTCGCCATCATGCACCACGGGCAGATCAGTCTCTACGATACCCAGCAGGGGCTGGTGGACAACAACGTCAACTGCGTCTTCGAGGACAAGGAGGGAAACCTCTGGATATGCACCGACCGCGGCGGACTGGAAAAGCTCACCTTGAGCAAGTTCCGCACGGTCGCAACGGAGAGCACGGTAAACGCCATCGTTGAGGACACGCGGAGACAGATCACCTGGCTCGGGACCGACACCGGGCTTCTGTGCTACAGCTACGCGGACAACAGCTTTCACGAGAACGGGCTCACCGAGGCATGCAGGAACTACCGCATCAGGCACGTTGGCTTTGACCGCGAGGGCCGGCTCCTCGTCAGCACCTACGGCCCCCAAGGGCAGCTACGCCTTACGATAACGGGGGGCAGCAGCGCCGGAAGCCTGGAATGCACGACAGAGCAATGGAACCGGGAGACCGGGATAGGCCACTACAAAACCCGCGTCGCGATAGAAATCTCGAACGGCGACCTCTACATAGGCACGACCGCAGGCCTGAGCATCATCGACCATGCGACAGGCGAGATACAGACCCTCCGCCTGGCCGACGGGCTTCCTAACGAGTTTATCATGGCACTCTACGAGGACGATGACGGCACAATCTGGGGTGGCACCGACGGCGGCGGCATCTTTCAGCTCAGGGACAGGCAGGTCATCCGCACCTACTCCACCGAGGACGGGCTTGCGGGAAACGTTGTGTTCAAGATAACCCGACTGGAAGACGGCGCGCTGTGGATATGTACGGGAACAGGCTTGACCCGCATGGACGAGCAGGGCTTGTTCAACTACGAAACCGCGAACGGTCTCGGCGATGACGGCGTGTTCCAGATAATGACGGATTACACGGACACTGCCTGGTTCACGTCCAACATCGGCGTTTTCTCCGCCAAATTCTCCCAGATGAGGGACATGGCGGAAGGAAAGGCGGACCGGCTGGAGTGCAGGCTCTACGGCAGATCGGACGGACTCCGCTCGGGAGGAGTCACGTCCACGTCGGTCAGCATGAAAGACGCGGACGGGCGCATGTGGTTCACGATGATTGACGGGTTCGCAGTCTACGATCCGGTCAAAGTGATAAACAAGGCTCAGCCCCTCGTGCAGATACAGGCTGTCAGCATAGACAATGAGGCGCAGGACGAGACGGCGGAGCGGATAGCGATACAGCCCGAGGGCAAGAGAATCCGCATCAAGTTCACGGGGCTCAGCTTCGTGTCGCCCGAACAGATTCAGTTCAGCTACAAGCTGGAAGGATTCGAGGACGAATACTCCCCCTGGTCATCCGTCCGCGAGGTCTCCTTCACGAACCTCAAACCCGGCAAATACCTCTTCCATGTGATGGCGAAGAACTCCGACGAGGAGCCGAGCGAGCTGGAAAAGCCCCTGATTATCATCAAGAAGCCCTACATCTGGCAGCTCTGGTGGTTCTGGTTCCAGATAGCACTCTTCGTGGTACTGGCGATAGCCCTGCTGATACGGAACCGCTACCGCAAGATGAAGAAGTACCAGACAAAGCTAGAGAACGAGGTCGCAAAGCAGACCAAGGAGCTGCGCAAGCAGGCCGCCGAGCTGGAGCTGTCCAACAAGGAGCTTGCCGTCGCAAAAGACAAGGCAGAGGAGCTTCTGCTGAACATACTGCCCCGGCCCATCGCCCAAGAACTGACCGAGCACCCGGGAAGCCTGATTGCCAAGCAGTACCCAAATGCCTGCGTCCTCTTCGCCGATTTGGTCGGCTTCACCAAGATGTCGGACAGCATGGCGGCGGGCGACGTAGTTGACATACTGAACTCTCTCTTTACCCGCTTTGACCTCAGGGCCAAGGACTGCGGGGTGGAGAAGATAAAGACAATCGGCGACGCATACATGGCAGCGACCGGCCTGACAGAAAACTCACGGAACGATGGCGTAAAGCAGATGCTCCGCATGGCCCAGGGCATGATGGAGGACGTGGCAGAGTTCAACGAGTCCAAGGGCCTGCTCCTCAGCATCCGCGTCGGCGTGAACTGCGGCAACCTTGTCGCGGGAGTCATCGGCAAGACAAAGTTCATCTACGATATCTGGGGCGATACCGTCAACGTCGCGAGCCGCATGGAGAGCACCGGCACCCCGGGCTGCATCCACGTCACCCAGGAAGTATGGGAGCAGAGCCATGACGAATTCAGCTACGGTAGTCCCGTCGAAATCGAAGTCAAGGGCAAGGGCCTGATGAAGACCTACCTGCTCGGCGAGCCCGTGGCGGAGACCGCGCCACTGGCAGAAGAGACAGATGCCTCTCCGCTGGCAGCCCCCGCCGTGGAAGCTCCTGTCACGGAGAAACCCGCCGACGTGCCTGCCCCTGTCGGGGATGCAGCTCCTGCTGATGAGCCGCCGGAAGGCTACACGCCCATCTCGCTGGACGAAATTTTCGCTGCCCGGGAGAAAGAGAAAGCTGCTCCCGCAAGAAGCACAGGACCGGCAACTACGGCAGCCCCGGAGACCGGGAATCCTGCCCCGGATAACGAGGATATCGGCATAAACGACGTTGCGGAGAGCACGGTGTTCGGTCCGACATCAGGATTCCTGGAAGAGCAGGAGCAGCGCCCGGTGCAACGCCCATTACACCGGACGGGTAAGGGGCTTCTTGCCACCTGCATGAAGAGAAACGAGGAAGAAGATGATGAAAACGGAGGAAAAGAAGATGCTGGAAGGGAATAGAAGCATGAAGATTTCAGATGCGGTCAAGTACGTCGGTACGGATGACCATGACATCGACTTGTTCGAGGGGCAGTTCCATGTCCCGCTCGGCATGGCATACAACTCATACGTCATACTGGACGACAAGGTCGCCGTCATGGACAGCGTGGATGCAGTGGCAGGGGACGAATGGATTTCCCGCATAAAGGAAGCGCTGGACGGGCGGGAACCGGACTACCTCGTCGTCCACCACATGGAGATGGATCATTCCGCCTGTATACGGAAGTTCGCAGAAACATTCTCCAAGGCCGTCATCGTCTCGTCCAAGATGGCATTCACGATGATGAAGTGCTATTTCGGCGATGACTTCGCCACGGCCATCGCATCCCGCCAGCTCGTTGTCGGGGAAGGCTCCGTGCTGAAGCTGGGAAAGCACACGCTCTCGTTCATCGCCGCCCCCAACGTCCACTGGCCCGAAGTGCTGATGAGTTATGAGGCAAGCGAGAAAATCCTGTTCAGCGCGGACGCGTTCGGCAAGTTCGGCGCGAACGACACGGAAGATCCGGAGGGCTGGACCTGCGAGGCACGGAGGTATTACTTCAGCATCGTCGGCAAGTTCGGCGTACAGGTGCAGGCTGTCCTCAAAAAGGCCTCCGCTTTGGACATACAGAAAATCTGTCCCCTGCATGGTCCCGTGCTCGATGCGGACATCGCAGAATACCTCAGGCTCTACGACATCTGGTCCAGTTACGGCACGGAGAGCGAGGGCGTAATGATTGCCTATACGTCGGTCTACGGCAATACCAAGAAAGCTGCAGACAAGCTCGCGGACATACTGAAGTCACACGGCTGTCCCAAGGTCGTCATAGCCGACCTCGCACGGGAAGATATGTATGAGAACGTGGAGAACGCATTCCGCTACGGCAAGCTCGTCCTTGCCTCCACGACCTACAACGGCGGCGTGTTCCCCGCGATGAGGGAATTCATCGGGCACCTGACCGAGAGGAACTACCAGAACAGGAAAATCGCATTCGTCGAGAACGGCAGCTGGGCACCGGCGGCAGCAAAGGCGATGAGAGCCTTGTTCGACAAAGGGCTGACGGAGGGCTGCAAGAACCTTTCGTTCGCGGAAAACAAGGTTTCCATTAAGATTTCAATGACCGACAAGAACATCTCCGAGATGGAAGCCCTCGCAACGGAGATACTTGCGTAAGCGCGTCCGGTGGCAATATCCAGCGCACAAGCTGAGCGAATCCAGTGCGCAGGTCCGCACCATCCGTAAAGAAAAAAGCCCCCGCCATCGGCGGGGGCTTTCGTTTATGGCCGTAAAGCCTTGCTCTTATTTGCCGCTCTTGCGCTTCTTGGAAGCGACATCAAAGAGGACGGCGAGCAGGAGGACAAGCCCCTTGACGGCCTTCTGCCAGTTGGAGTCAATTCCGAGGATTGACATACCGTTGTTCAGAACTCCCATGAAGATAGCTCCAATGACAGCCCCGGAAACCTTACCGGTTCCACCGTAAGCGGAAGCACCACCGATGAAGCAGGAGGAAATGGCATCCATCTCGTAGTTCTGTCCGGCGGTCGGAGCCGCAGAGTTGAAGCGGGCAACACAAATCAAAGCTGCGACGGCTGACAGGAAGCCCATGTTAGTGTAGGCGAAGAACATAACCTTGTCGGTATTGACACCGGACAGCTGGGCGGCCTTGGCGTTGCCGCCGAGGGCGTACAGGTAGCGGCCGGAGACCGTGTTCTTGGTGTAGTATGCGTAAATCGCGACGATGACGGCGACGATGATAAGGATGACCGGGATACCCTGATCCTGTCCGAGCAGGTGGGCGACGAACATGATGACCGCGCAGAGCACGACTATCTTAATCGCAAAACCCGCTATTCCGGGAACCTCATACCCCTTCTTCTGCTTGTTGCCCCTGGAAATGACCTCCATCACGATGTAGGCGGCGCAGCAGACAGCGGCTATTATCATCGTGACCGCATAAGTACCGTTCCCGGAGAAGGGGATGTAGCTGGAGAAGAGGGCCAGATACCTGTCGGGGAGCGGTGAAATCGTCAGTCCGTTCAGGATGATAAGGGCGACACCGCGCCACAGGAGCATTCCCGCGAGGGTAACGATGAACGGGGGAATATGGATGTATGCAATCCACATTCCGTGCCATGCTCCGATGAGAATACCGACGACAAGACAAATCAGGATGGACAGGTAGATGTTGCATCCCATGTTCTTGATCAGGGTTCCTGCAATGGCACCGACAAGGCAGACGATGGAACCGACAGACAGGTCGATGTTACCACCAGTCAGGATACAGCAAAGCATACCGGTCGCAAGCACGACGACATAGGCGTTCTGGTTAATCAGGTTCTTGATGTTTCCCGGCGAGAAGAGGGATCCGTTCCCGGTCGCCGTGATAAGAATCTGGAAAAACAGCATGACGACGACAAGCGCGATGAAAATCGTGTTGTCCTTCAAGGTCTTCTTTATGTTCATTGACGTAGACATTCTTTCCTCCAATTATTCGCTTTTCCCGACGTTCTGGTTCACGCCCTTGTCGGAGTTGATTATGCAAGCCATTATCTTTTCCTGCGTCGCCTCTTTTCCAGGAAGCTCTGCAATCATACGGCCCGCATTCATAACGTAAATCCTGTCGCTCATTCCGAGAATCTCAGGCATCTCGGACGAGATAAAGATGACGGACTTACCCTCGGACACCATCTTATTGATGATTCCGTAAATCTCGTACTTCGCTCCGACATCGATACCCCTCGTCGGTTCGTCCAGGATAAGGATTTCCGGATCGGCGAACAACCATTTTCCCAGAAGGACTTTCTGCATGTTTCCGCCGGAAAGGTTGCCTACCTGGTCCTCGATGGAAGCGCACTTGGTATGCATTTCCTTGACGTAGTGCCGGGCGACCTCGCGCTCCTTGTCAAAGTCAACGACACCGTGCTTGGAGATTTTCTCCGGGCAGGCGGCTGACGTGTTCTGCGTTATCGTCTCGGAGAGGATGAGTCCGTTGCCCTTCCTGTCCTCAGTAACGTAAGCCAGACCGTGCTTGATGGCGGACTTGACGTTGGGGAAGTGGACTTCCTTGCCGTCCTTGTAAATGTGGCCGCGGATGTTCGCGCCGTAGGAATGGCCGAAGATGCTCATCGCAAGCTCGGTGCGCCCCGCACCCATCAGGCCGGAGATACCGACGACCTCGCCTTTGCGGACATTGAAGTTGATGTGGTCGCAGACCTTTATGCCGTCGAAGACCGGGTGATCGACGCACCAGTCCTTGACCTCGAAGAACACGTCCCCGATTTTGGGCTCCCGCTTGGGGAAGCGGTCGGTCAGGCTGCGTCCGACCATTGCGGAAATAATAGTGTCCTCGGAGAACTCACTGTCGGACTTGCTCATCGTCTTTATGGTCTGGCCGTCACGGATGACCGTAATCTTGTCGGCGACATAGGAGACTTCGTTGAGCTTGTGGGAGATGATGATGCTCGTCATTCCCTTCTTCTTGAACTCAAGCAGGAGGTCCAGCAGGTGCTTGGCCTCGGTGTCGTTGAGAGACGCGGTCGGCTCATCAAGAATCAGAAGCTTGACGTTCTTGCCAAGGGCCTTCGCGATCTCGACCAGCTGCTGCTTGCCGACTCCGATGTCCTTGACCAAAGTGCGGGAGGAATCCTTGAGGCCGACAAGGCGCAGAAGCTCGTCTGCCTTGCTGTAGGTCTCGGCCCAGTCTATTCTATTTTTAGTTCCCCGCTCGTTGCCGAGGAACATATTCTCTCCGATTGAAAGCAGCGGGACCAGCGCCAGCTCCTGGTGGATGATGACGATTCCCTCTTTCTCGCTGTCCTTGATTTGGTGGAACTTACAGACGTTCCCATTGTAAACGATATCACCCGTGTATGAACCATAAGGATAAATGCCCGAAAGGACGTTCATCAGCGTGGACTTTCCGGCCCCGTTCTCGCCGCAGAGGGCGTGAATCTCGCCTTCCTCAACCTCAAGGTTCACGTCGTTAAGAGCCTTGACACCGGGAAATTCCTTGGTGATATGCTTCATTTCCAATAATTTCTTTGCCATTGGAACCTCCAACCTTTTCTGTTTTTTGTTTGTCTCTAAAAAAAGGCAGGACGAAAAGATTTGCGTCCTGCCTTAAAAACTTATCCGCTTATGAAGGGCGGTAACTCAAAGAAAGCCTACTGCAAGTCGCTCTCTTTGTAGTAGCCGGAGTCGATAAGCAGGCTCTTGTAGTTGTCAGTCGTCGCGAACACGGGGTCGCAGAGGTATGACGGGATGATTCCGGTGCCGTTGTCATAGGTCTTGGTGTCGTTGATCTCGGGCTCCTTGTTCTGCATGATGGCATCAACCATTCCGACAACCTTCTCGGCGAGGGTACGGGTGTCCTTGAAGATGGACATGGCCTGAGTTCCCTTCAGCATGTTCTTGACGCTCGGCTTGTCGCAGTCCTGACCGGTGATGAGCGGGAAGTTGTCAGCAGTGTAGCCGGCACCGACGAGGGCGTTGGTGATTCCGAGGGCGCAGGAGTCGTTGGAAGAGTAGACGGCGTCGAGCTTGGTGCCCTTGGGGCCATATCCCTGAGAGGTGATCAGGTTCTCCATCCTCTTCTGGGCTTCCTCAGTGGACCAGTTGAGCGTAGCGCACTGGGCCTTGCTGGTCTGTCCTGACGGAACGACGAGCACGCCGGAGTCGATGTAGGGCTTCAGCACGTCCATGGCACCGCCGAAGAAGAAGTTGATGTTGTTGTCATCGGGAGAACCGGTGAACAGCTCGATGTAAGCGGGATCAGCCTTTGAGCGGCTCTTCAGGTTCAGCCTGTCAACGAGGAAGTCTCCCTGGATGGTTCCGACCTTGTAGTTGTCGAACGTGGCATAGTATGAGACAGCGTCGCTGTTCATGATGAGGCGGTCATAAGCGATGACCTTGATCCCCTTCTTCTTTGCGCTGTCAAGAACGTTCTTGAGAGCAGATCCATCGATGGAAGCGATAACGAGGACCTTGTCGCCCTTCGTGATCATGTTCTCAATCTGGCTGGTCTGGGTAGCGATGTCGTTGTTGGCGAACTGCAGGTCAACGTTGTAACCGGCCTTCTCCAGCTGCTTCTTCATGTTCTCGCCGTCCTGGTTCCAGCGCTGCAGATCCTTCGTCGGCATGGAAACACCGACAGCGGTTGCACCGGACTTTCCGGATGCGCCGCCCTTGTTACAAGAGACCAAGTTGAAGGCAGATCCTGCCACCATAAGGGCCGCAAGCCCGAACGCTACAAACTTCTTCATAATTTCCTCCTGAAGCTTTGTCCAGTAAATACTTGATTATCTCGAACCTTTGTCCGATGGTTTCATTCTACAACAAAAGGGGGGCTTTGGATTGCCCGTTTTCTGGATATTTTTGCCATTTTGTAGCAAGAAGAAAAAAAAGGCGGGGAAGCCCCGCCTTTTCATCTGGATTATTTTGTACTAGCTGCTGTGCTAAAGCCGTTATTCGGAGACCTTGAACTGGTCTACCTGGGCTCCTATTTCGGAGATGGATTTCTCCATCATACCGGAGATGTCGGAGAGGAGGCTTCCTGTCTTGCCGATGCGGTCGGCACCGACGGACATCTCGCCCATTCTCTGGCTGATGGAGTTTGTCTCGCTCTGGAGCGAGTCTATCTCGCTGACGATGGCGCGGCTTCCTTCGGACATCTCCTTGGAAGCTTTCAGAACCTGATGCGAGCTTTCGTTCAGGTTCTTGAGCGCACCGGTAATCTGGACGGAACCCTCGTGCTGTTCCGCCATTGCCAGCTTTATCTGCTGCACCAGGTCATCCGTCTCGCGTATCTGCTTGGCCAGGTTCGTGTATCCCTGCACACCGTCCTGCGTGGAGACGACGACGGCGGTGATGGTCTCCTGTATGCTCTTGAGCTGGTCGCCGATTGTCTTGGACTGCGAGGTGGAAGTCTCGGAGAGCTTGCGTATCTCATCGGAGACGACCGCGAATCCCTTTCCTGACTCGCCGGCGTGGGCAGCCTCGATTGCGGCGTTCATGGCGAGCAGGTTGGTCTGCTCCGCTATGTTCGCGATGACGCTGTTGGCCTCGGTCAGCAGGTTGGACTGGTTCTCAATCTCGGCAATCTGGGACTGGAGCCTGCTCTGGGTGTTTGCGCCCTTCTCCGCGTCGCTCGCGAGCGCGCCGAAGGAGGAAGCCATCTTGTCTATGGAGCGGGTCACCTCGCCGATGTTGCCAATCATCTGCTCGACCTCGCTCGAAGCCTCCTGCACGATGCCGGACTGCTTCTGGACCAGCTGCTCCAGGGTACCGATGCTCCCGATAATCCTGCTCATTGCGCTGGACGTCTGGCGGACGCTCGCGGTCTGGGCAGAAAGCCCCCGCTCCATCTCCTTGATGTTGCCCGTAATCTCGCTGATGACGCTTGCAGTCTCCGCCGTGCCGTTGCGCAGGGAGCTTCCTGCGCTGGTCAGCGTATCCTTGGACCGCTTCATGCTGCGGATGATGTCCTGCAGCTTGTCGGTGTACATGTTGAAGCTGTCCGCCACGTCGCCTATCTCGGTCCCGGACTTGATTTCGATTCGCTTGGACAGGTCGGCCCTGCCCTGGGAGATTTCCTCGGCATCGTCGACCAGGCTGTTCCTGATGACCTTGAGCGGGTGGAGGGCTTTCCGCAGGATGCCTGCCACAATGAAGATGATAATGAGGGCTATCAGTGCGCTCACGGTCACCATGGCGCGGATTGTCTTGTAGAAAGCCAGGAATACGGTCGCCTTGGGGGAAAAGGCCAGGATTTTGTAGCCCGTCCGCTGGTTCTTGAACGCCTGGGCAAAGTAGATACCGCCATCCACGTTCAGGATTCCCCCTCCGTCCTGGCTTGCGAGGAGCTCCTTGAGCCCCGGAATGCCTATCTCGCTGATATTCTTGAAGTTGTTGCCGGAGGACTTTGTGTCGGCAAGGACCGTACCGTCCGCCTGAACCATCATGAAGAAGCTTCCCTCTCCCAGGTTCATACCGCCGAGGATTTTGGTCAGTGTCTCCAGGGACACTTCTATGCTCGCGTTGCCGACGAATTCGCCGTCATTGTCATAGGCAGAGCGTGTTATGCCCACGACCGTCGCCCCTACGGTGGAAGCGAACGCGTCGGTTATCATCACCTTGCCGCCCCCGGAAGTCGCGGTCTCGTACCAGCCGCGCTTGCGGGGGTCGTAGCCGCCGGACATGGAGCTGTCAAAGTTGGTCGCGTAGCCGCCCCACTTGGTTCCTATATAGATTTCCGCAATGTCGTTGTCGTTCCTTGCGAATGTCTTGCAGATTTTCCTGATGTCCTCTTCGACCGGGCTCTTCTCGTATTCCAGAATCTGGATGTCCCCGACCTCGTTCACGAAGGAGTGAATTGTCTCGTCGGCGGCCTTCACCTCATCGGACTCGGCGAAGACGTTGAGCTCGATTTCCTTGGAGCTGAAGAACATGGAGATAGCGTCCGAGAACTCGGACAGAGCGGCCATCGCGCTCGCATAGAAATTCTCCACGGAGTTCTTCCGGAAGAAGATACCCATCGTAAGCGAGGAGACCCCTATCATGATGATGATGATGGCGGTCAAAGCAGCGGTAAGCTTGCTGGACGTGGAAATTGTTTTCTTAGCCATAACTACATTATTATCGGAATTCCGGGGATTTGTTCAAGTTCTTTCCACAGAAACATAATGTTATTCTCTGAGGAAATACCGTTTCCCCGTTGTTTTCCTATCCAACCTTCATTTTGTATGATATAATTGAAAAAAATCAGAAAACCGGAGGAAAACGATGGTAAACTACTCAGAGGACAAGGACAAGCTCTACCACATCCAGTGCGGCAAGGGGGATGTGGGCCGCTACGTCATACTGCCGGGAGACCCCAAGCGCTGCGAGAAGATAGCCAAGTACTTCGACAACCCGCGCTTTGTCGCGGACAACCGCGAGTTCGTCACCTACACGGGGACGCTGGACGGCGTTGAGGTCAGCGTCACATCCACCGGAATCGGCGGGCCGAGCGCGGCAATCGCGATGGAGGAGCTGGTCGCCTGCGGGGCGGACACCTTTGTCCGCATCGGAACCTGCGGGGGAATGCAGCTGGACGTGAACTCCGGCGACCTTGTCATAGCGACCGGGTCCATCAGGCAGGAGGGTACGAGCAAGGAGTACGCGCCGATCGAGTACCCCGCCGTCGCCAATCTGGACGTGGTGAACAGCCTGGTCGAAGGGGCAAAGAAGCTCGGCCTGCCCTACCACACGGGGGTCGTGCAGGCGAAAGACTCGTTCTACGGCCAGCACTCGCCCGAAATCAAGCCTGTCAGCTACGATCTGCTGAATAAATGGGAGGCATGGATACGGATGGGCTGCCTCGCCTCCGAGATGGAGAGCGCGGCCCTGTTCATCGTGGGCCAGTTCCTCAGGGCCAGGGTCGGCTCCGTCTTCCTCGTCATGGGCAACCAGGAGCGGGCCAGGAAGGGACTGGACAACCCGATCGTGCACGACACGGACGGGGCCATCCGCGCCGCCGTTGAGGCAGTCAGGATCCTCATCCAGAAAGACAAGGCGGGCAAGTGATGGGCACGCTGACGGCGGAGGACAAGAAGCTCCTCTCATACGTGGACCACACCCTGCTCAAGACAGACGCGACCTGGGAACAGGTCCGCGCCCTCTGCGACGAGGCGGTCCTGTTCGGGACGGCCTCGGTCTGCGTCTCGCCCTGCTACGTCAGGCAGGCGGCGGACTACCTGGCGGGCAGGGTCAAAGTCTGCACGGTCATAGGATTCCCGTCCGGCTGCCCCACGACCGCGGCCAAGGTCTACGAGACTGCCGATGCAGTGCAGAACGGGGCGGACGAGATTGACATGGTGATAAATGTCGGCCAGCTCAAGGCCGGGAACAACGAGTACGTGCTGGACGAGATGCGGCAGATCCGCGCCGCTTGCCCGGGCAAAGTCCTCAAGGTCATCATAGAGGCATGCCTCCTGACCGAGGCGGAGAAACTGACGATGTGCCGGCTCGTGACGGAAGCGGGGGCGGACTTCATCAAGACGAGCACGGGCTTCTCCACAGGCGGGGCAACATTCGCCGACGTGAAACTGCTCCGCGAGAACGTGGGGCCGGCCGTGCAGGTCAAGGCGGCGGGCGGAATCTCCACGCTGGATGACGCGCGGAAGTTCATCGGTCTGGGGGCAACCCGGCTCGGCACCAGCCGCATCGTCAAACTGCTGAAGGGCTGACGTTCCCCGCCTGCATCGTGGACAAGCACGAGCAGAGGAAGCTCGGGCTCAACGCCTGAAGAAAAGCTGTTAGTTTTTCAAACATCCGGCGGGGACGACAAGAACCCCGTCATCCCGCTCGTAGGCGTATTTCCCCACGCCTACGAGTACCATCAGGAAGGACGGTTCCCGCATCTTCTCCGTGTCCAGGACCTTCCGCAGCTTTAAAAGGCTTTTCGCCCCTTCCTCAATCAAGTCTTCCCCGCCAAGCTTTATTTCGACAAGGCCGTACATGCCGTTCCGCAAATGGACGACGGCATCGCATTCCAAGCCACTGCTGTCCCGGTAATGGTACACGGCTCCGTCCAGGCTTTCGGCAAAGACCCGCAGGTCGCGTACGCACAGGGTCTCGAAGAGCAGCCCGAAGGTCCTGAGGTCCCCCAGCAGATCCTCCGGCCCGACGGCCAGGCTCGCGACGGCGATGGAAGGATCGACATAATATCTGGTATCGGTAGTCCTGATGGCGGCCTTGGAACGCAGGTTCGGGTTCCACGCCTGCATGTCCTCAACGACAAATATCTTCCGCAGGGCATTGAGGTATGAATGTACCGTGTCCTCATTGACTTCGGAAGTATCGTTGGCCAGGATATCGTTAGCAATGACGGTGGCCGCGACCTGCGTCCCCTGGTTCCGCGCAAAGGAGCGCATGATTCTTTTTACCCTGTCTGGATTTTTGGAAATTCCGTCCACCCGGTTTATGTCCGACTTTACCACGGCATCATAATAGTCAAAGGCCTGCCTGAGCGCGGCCTTTTCCCCCAGATCCACCGCCTGAGGCCAGCCGCCACGGCAGATCAAGAACGCAAGCCTACCTATATCGAGGGCATTTTCCCCGTCAACAGGCCTGCTGCCGTCAAAAAGCGCTTTCAGGCTGACCTCCCCCGACGATTCCCCCGACTCATACAGGGTCATGGGGCGCATCAGGAGCCAGGTGAAGCGGCCAGTGCCGGAATGGTTTATCTCGTCCGTGTCAGAGGGGACGGCGGATCCGGTAAGGATGAACTGTCCCATCAATCCCCGCTGGTCAACCTCATATCTGACGGTATCCCACAAGGAGGGAGCCAGCTGCCACTCATCGATGAGCCGGGGCACCTCGCCCCGCAGCAACCTGAGCGGGTTCAGCTTCGCAAGCTGCAAGTTCTGCTCCCGGTCCGTCGGATTGTCCATGCGGAGAATGCTTGCCGCTTTCTGTACGGCTGTCGTTGTCTTTCCGCACCATTTGGGGCCTTCGATAAGGACAGCTCCTTTTGACTCAAGCTTTTCCTGCAAAATTGAATCGGCGATGCGCTTTCTGTATTCGGCCATAGCTTAGTATAGAGCATTTTTCGGCGTTTTGTGAAGAATTTTTTCGGCGTTTTGTGGAGAATTTTTTCGGCGTTTTGTGGAGAATTTTTTCGGCGTTTTGTGGATTCTGCTCGGAAAAAAATATTTTTTGCTTGCTTTTTCGCATGAAGGGGATATAATAGATTCTGAAAACGTTTTCGCAAACGTTTTCATATCATGCGACTATGCCCGGGCAGGAGGTTCCGAATGAAGGTTTTTTGGGAGAATCCGGAGATACAGCAGCTGAACAGGCTTCCCATGAGAAGTCCCCTCATCCCATATGACACGGCAGAAAAAGCCTCTTCGGACGTGGCAGCAGGACCCGAGTCCCGCCCTGTCCCGGACAGTCCCTGGTTCAAGAGCCTTGACGGCAGCTGGAAGTTCACCCTGATCGGCTCTCCCAAGGACGACGAGGCGGGTTCCCCGGTCTACGGCTGGACTGCCGCCAGCTATGACGCAAGCTCCTGGGCGGACATACAGGTTCCCGGCAGCTGGACGGTGCAGGGATTCGACGACCATCCCCACTACACGAACGTCCAGATGCCATTCGATATCATGCCCCCGAACGTCCCCGAGAAGAACCCGACGGGGCTCTACCGCCTGTCCACCCGGATTCCCGACGGCTGGAAGGGCCGGCGGGTCGTGCTGCATGTCGGTTCCGCGGAGAGCTGCATGGAGCTGTTCGTCAACGGAAAGCGGGCCGGGGTGTCCAAGGATACCAGGCTGCCCGCCGAGTTCGACATTACCCCCTGCATTCCCGGGGACGGCAGGCTGGAGATTGCCATCAAGGTCATCCGTTATTCCGACGCGTCATTCGTGGAGGATCAGGACCAGTGGTGGTTCGGCGGCATCCACCGGTCGGTTTACCTCTATTCCACCGAGGCATACTTCATTGAGGATGTGGAGGCCCTGACACGCGTCGAGGACATGACGGATGACGGGCTCAGGGGAACGGGCATCATTCCCCTCAAAGTCAAGCTGGGCTATGCCGCCCTCTGCGACGGGGCGAACCGGCAGACCAACAAGGACATGGACAAAAAGGAGGTCTGCGTCTCCTACAGCGTCCGCAAGCTGGGCGGGACAGCCGCCAAGGGCGTGCTCGGTGCGGAGGTAATAAGCGGGGCGGTGACCGGCAGCTACTTCTACCGGATGAACCTGCGCGAGGCCGGCATTACGCTCAAGCTGGACAACGCCCTCCTCTGGTCAGCGGAGCATCCCGAGCTCTACGTCGTCACGGTCACCCTGTCCGAGGGGGATGCGAACAAACGGGAGCGGGACATCGAGAGCTGCTCGTTCACCGTCGGCTTCAGGAGCGTGCAGGTGAAGTGCCGGGAGCTGCTCCTGAACGGGAAGCCCGTCTACATCCACGGCGTGAACCGGCACGAGCACAACGAGAAGACAGCCAAGACACTGACGACCGAGGAGATGGTGCGGGACGCAAAGACGCTCAAGTCCTACAACTTCAATGCCGTCCGCACCTGCCACTACCCCGATGACGAGCGCTGGTATGAAATCTGCGACCGCTACGGCATCTACCTCCTTGACGAGGCGAACATAGAGAACCACGCCTACTACGACAACCTGTCCCGGAGCGACTCA
>CACYDQ010000413.1 GCA_902773215.1 uncultured Spirochaetaceae bacterium
CCTGTCCCAGAGGGGGGAGCTGCCGTGCTTCGCCCAGTGCACCAGGTCGTCGGAAGAGCGCAGGTCCGAGCCGTTGTTCCATCCGGTCGAGTACACGTAGAACTTGCCGCTGTCCGGGTCCTGGAAAAGACGCGGGTCATGGCAGTTCCACGAGGCCTGCGAGCTGCCCGCGTATTTCTCATGGACAAAGGTCCCGCTTGCGATGTCTTCCTTTAACGGGAAATATTCCTTGATGTCCTCCGGGTCCAGCTCCGTCCGCTTTGCCAGATTCCTGACGCGCTCGCCGCTCATCGGCTCCGGCTTGGCAAGCGTCGCCTCCGGTATGCTGCCTTTCCCGCAGGAGGCAAGGCCCAGGGCCAGGGTTATCGAACAGAGGAGGAGTCCCCCTGCCAGAAGATTCGTGCGCCTCATGCTTTGCCTCCTTTCGTCTGGAATACGGGGTATCCTCTCCCGTCATAGCGGATCCGCCTGACCCAGGTGTGGCGGTTGGGGTCGTAGAGGGCGAAGTCCAGGTCCACGTCCGCGTAGGGGCGGGCATGGTACACAAGGTAGTCCTCCTTGCCGTCCCGGCTCGTCGTGAAGCTGTTGTGGCCGGGGCCGTATATCCCCCGCGCGGGGTCGCTCGTCATGACGGGCTCGGGGAGCTTTGTCCAAGATGCCGCGTCCAGCAGGTCGGCCCCCTCGTCGGCAACAAGCATCCCCATGCAGTAGCTCGCGTCGGTCGCGCTCGCCGAATATGTCAGGAAAATCCTGCCGCCCCGCTTCAGCACCGCCGGCCCCTCGTTGACGCGGAAGCCCCGGCACTCCCAGTCGTATTCCGGGGCGGTAAGCATGACCTGGGGCAGCTCGAGCTCTATGGGCGACTTCATCCTCGCTATGTAGAGGGCGGAATTCTCCGTGCGCTCCCTCCGCTTCTGCGCCCAGACCGCGTAGCGAGTCCCCTTGTGCTCAAAGACCGTCGTGTCCAGCATGAAGGAGTCCCACTCCGGCACTAGCGGCCCCTTCTCCTCCCAGTTCCCGCAGAAGGGGTCGGGCGAGCTGTTCTCTAGGACGTACGTCCGGATCCACCAGGGGTCCTCCGCCCGGCCCGCCGCGAAGTAGATGTAGAACTTTCCTTCTATAAAATGAAGTTCGGGTGCCCAGATGTGCCAGCTCATCGGCCCTGAGGCATGCTTGCGCCAGACGGTGAGGGGCTGGGCCTCCGCAAGGCCCTTGAGCGACCATGCCCTCCGAAGCTCTATGCGGTCGTATTCCGGCACCGAGGCCGTATAATAGTAGTATCCGTCCGAGTGCAGCATGGCGAAGGGGTCCGCCCGCTGGAGGATCAGGGGCTTTCCCTCGTCCTGCTCCGTTATGTCCGTAATGTTCATTCCGTTCTCCTAAGCTGTTTTCACTTCATGGTAAAGCCGGATTCCCGGATTGTCAACAGAAAATTGATATCAATTATGTTTCATCGATACAAATGTCGGTTTTTTTGCAAAATCTAGGCGTTTTTCCTTATTCCTTTCCTTACCGTAACGATTTTTTTTGTTATTTATCTGTTTTTTTGTTTGACAAATCGGATATCTCGGTGTATTCTGAATTCAGTTGCGAAGGCAGCAACAGAAATTTTTGGAGGAATATATATGAAAAGACATCTTGGAAGCACGGTTCTCGCGCTCGGAATGGGCGCGTTGATGACGCTCGCGCTCGCTTCCTGCTCCGGCAAGGACACGTCTGCCGCCAGCAGCGGCGGTTCATCATCGGGCTCGTCCCCATCAGGAAGCGAGGCCCCGGCCGCGGATGAGATAAAGCCCGACGCGATCTCGACCGTCGGACCCGCCAACGGAACGAAGATGGAGCTGTGGACCTTCGTGGACCTGCACAGCCAGCACTACGCCGCCATGCTCGAGGAGTGGAACAAGGCCAACCCCGACAGGCAGATTCAGATTACCTTCGTCACCTATCCCTACGGCGACATGCACAACAAGATGATCATGGCCAACCAGACCGGAACGGGCGCGCCCGACATCTGCGACATCGAGATAGGCCAGTTCCCCAACTTCACGCTGGGCAACGTGCAGTTCGTCGAGATGGACAAGTACATCGAGCCCTACAAGAACAATGTCGTCAAGTCCCGCCTGGACATCTACGGCAGCAAGGGCAAGCACTACGGAATTCCCTTCCACGTCGGCGCGACGGTCATGTACTATGACGCGAAGGCCCTGGAGGCCGTCGGGATCGACTACAGGACGATCAAGACCTGGGACGACTTCGAGAAGGCCGGAATCAAGTACACCAAGGCGACCGGAAAGAAGTTCACCGGCGTTGACACGGGCGGAACCGACTGGCTCTGGCTGTCCATGGC
>CACYDQ010000414.1 GCA_902773215.1 uncultured Spirochaetaceae bacterium
TCCTGACCTTGTGAGCCATTGCAGACTCGAACTGCAGACAGCCGCCTTAAAAGGGCGGTGCTCTACCACCTGAGCTAATGGCCCGTACAATGAAAAATATACTAGCAGAAGGGGGCGTCTTTGTCAAGGGGCGTGGATGTACGCTTTTCTATCTTTTTACTCCTGTTGCCGTGCTTTCTCTCCTGTTCGGCGGGGCGCGGAATGACCTGTTTCCTGAGTGACCGGCATGTCCTGAGTTTTGACCTGGTGAAGGATTGCTGCGAGAAGGAGAACTGCTCCACGCTGCTTCTTCTGGACCGGCACAATGACGTCAGCGCGGATTCTTCCATAGTACACAGTTATGACTGGGCGGGACAGCTCGTGGACCGGGGCTGCGTGGACGAGGTCTACTGGGTCTGCCAGTCTGCTGCCTCCGGTTTTGAGCTGGAAGCCAAGAAACGCTGGCTTGAGAAGAACACCGGGCTCAAAAGCGAGGAGAACGCGCGGCGGGTACTGGAAGCCTTTCGCATAGTGGATTTCGCCATGCTCAAAACGCTCAGGCTCAAAACGCCTTTCGTGGTCAGCGTGGACTTGGATCTGTACGACGGTGAGACAGAACGAGATCCCCTGCGCTTTATCCGCGAGACCTGCGAATTCCTGAAAGAAAATCGCTGCCCCCTCGTGACGGTCTGCCTTTCCGCCGCCTATCAGAAAAGCCCGGAGACGGCGTGGAACTATCTTGAGACCTTCATGCAGGAGACCCCGGACAATGCCCGCTGGCTTTTTGCGAGCGGTTCCTTCGGCGAGACGGAGGAGAGCTATGAGGATCAGGCGGCATTTTCCCGCTGGAAAAACGACATAGAGGCTTTTCAGGGATACCAGTGCGGTTTTTACCGGGGGGCGTACCTCTGGTTGAACGCCCCGCCCGCCATACAGGAGCTTTTCGCCCGCAAGAAGGTCGCCGCCTTCGACACGGAAGACTGGGTGACGGCCCGCGTTCTCGAAGCCATGCGCGAAAAGCTTGCCACGGAAAAGCTGCTTGCCCCCTGTTCCGGACGGGAACAGCTGGAGAACCTGCACCGCACCGCCATCAGGACCTTGCGGGACTACCTGTCGGGAAAGCCCCCCGTGCCGCCTCCTGAGCCGCGCTGTGCCTTTGACGACATACACAGCCGGGGCATCGCCGTCCGCTACCGCACGGCAACGGAGGACCGGGGCTGCCTTGCCCTCTATTCCGGGCTGGACTTCAGCCAGGGGGACGCGGAGGCGGGGGCAGGCTATGCGAGCCAGGAGGCCGCCCGCGATCCGCGATACCGCTGGATTGTCCCGGAGGAGCTGGACAGTCTTTTCATCAACATTTCGCTCTTCTCGTATTGGGAGCCGATGGCGGGCTCCGACGACTTCATCCCCGGGCTGGATTCCCTCCTCCTTGTCAACCCGGGAGCGGAAGATTCTTCCCGGCGGGAAACCCTTCTGCAAGCCTCGCTTGCCTCGGAGCGGAGCTACACGAAGGAAGACTTCCTGCGCCGCCTGAGCGTCAAGGCCGGGCTGGGCGCGGACGGATATAAATCCCCCGGGATCACGTTCTACAAGGCGAAGACCGTCTCCTACACGGCAAAGGCCGTGAAATGACAGGGGCGGGAACTGTACACTATCGTTAAAAATCAATATACTACACGGCAACACATCAACACATTCTTAGGAGTCTATTTTGATCACAGTAAGCGATTTGAGCCTCAAATTCAGCGAGAAACCGCTCTTCAAAGACGTAAACTTAAAGTTCACCAAGGGAAACTGCTACGGAATAATCGGCGCGAACGGGGCGGGCAAGTCCACCTTCCTCAAGGTTCTCTCCGGCGAGGAGGAGCATGACTCGGGCGAGGTCTCCATCACTCCCGGCGAGCGCATGGCCAAGCTGAGCCAGGCTCACTTCGCGTTCGACGCATATTCGGTCAAGGAGACCGTCATGATGGGCTTCCCCCACCTCTACGAGATAGGCAAGGAGAAAGACGCGATATACGAGAAGCCGGACTTCTCCGAGGAGGACGGCATACGCGCGAGCGAGCTTGAGGCAGAGTTCGGCGAGCTGGGCGGCTACGAGGCGGAAAACCAGATTGAGCAGATGCTCTCCGGCCTGGGACTGGAAGAGGAGTTCCACGACAAGATGATGAGCGACCTGGACGAAAGCCAGAAAGTCCGCGTCCTCCTCGCGCAGGCCCTCTTCGGCAACCCCGACATCCTGCTCCTGGACGAGCCGACCAACGGTCTTGACCTTGAGTCCATAAGCTGGCTTGAGGACTTCCTGATTGAGTTCCCCAACATCGTCATCGTCGTCAGCCACGACCGCCACTTCCTGAACGCAGTCTGCACCTACACCTGCGACATCGACTACGGCAAGATTACCCAGTACGCGGGCAACTACGACTTCTGGTACCAGATGAGCCAGATCATGCAGAAGCAGGCCAAGGACGAAAAGAAGAAGCGAGAGGACAAGATGGCCGAGCTCAAGACCTTCATCGCCCGCTTCGCGAGCAACGTGTCCAAGGCGGGACAGGCTTCCAGCCGCAAGAAGGTGCTGGAGAAGATGGAGCTTGAGGACATGCCGGTCACCAGCCGCAAGTTCCCCTGGGTCCACTTCCAGAGCGACCGGCCCATCGGCAACTTCGTCCTGACCGCCGAAAAGCTCAACGCGAAGGACGGCGATGGCACGCCCCTGCTGAAGGACTTCTCGATTACGATTCACCCCGGCGAGAAGGTCGCATTCGTCGGCATGGAGCAGAACTCCAAGACCGCATTCTTCAACATCATCGCGGGAGAGACCAAGGTGGAAGGCGGAACCATCAACTGGGGGCAGACGACGAGCTTCTCATACCTGGCCCGCGACAACAGCAAGTACTTCCAGAACGAGCTGAACATCACCGACTGGCTCAAGCAGTTCTCCAAGGAGCAGGACGA
>CACYDQ010000415.1 GCA_902773215.1 uncultured Spirochaetaceae bacterium
CAGAACGCCCCCTGGAACAACCTTTTCCTCATCGCGATATTCGTCTGGCTCCAGACAGGCTTCGCGCTGGTCGTCCTGTCAGCGGCGCTCAAGGCCGTCCCCGAGGACATGATAGAGGCCGCACGGATTGACGGGGCGGGAGAGTTCCGCATACTGATGCAGATAATCATCCCGAACATACGCGGCTCCATCATAAGCGTGAGCACGACGATACTGCTCGCCGCGCTCAAATGCTTCGACATCGTCTACTCGATGACGAACGGAATGTTCGGAACGGAGGTCCTCGCCTCGCAGCAGTACAAGCAGATGTTCACCTTCCAGAACTACGGGCGCGGATCGGCGATCGCCATCCTCATTCTCATCGGCGTGAGCCCGGTAGTCTACTACAACCTGAAAGAATTCCGCAACAGGGAGGCATTCAAATGAAAGAGAAAGAGCTGGACAAGCGCAAGAAAACACCCGGCAGGACGATAATCACCGCAGTCCTCATCCTTATATGCGTCATCTGGACAATTCCGACCCTCGGTATTTTCATCACCTCTTTCCGCAGCGCGGATGCCGTCAATTCGACGGGATGGTGGAAAGCCTTCAGCGACCTCAGAAGCTTCACTCTGGACAACTACAACCAGGTGCTGTTCGGCCAGCGTTACAGCGTCGGGAACGCGAGCGGTACCCAGGCCGTCCGCGGGGCGACGATGCTGGGCGCGTTCCTGACTTCCATAACCGTGACCCTCCCCGCCGTCATCATCCCGATTTTCATTGCGGCCGCGGCGGCGTATGGATTCGCGTGGCTGGAATTCAAGGGCCGGAACATCATGTTCGGCATGGTCGTCGCCCTGCTGGTCGTTCCCCTTCAGATTTCCCTCATCCCGATTCTCCGCGACTACCAGAAGATACACCTCAATGGTACATACCTTGGTATATGGCTCGCGCACGCGGGCTTCGGGCTTCCGCTCGCGACTTACATGATGTACAACTATATCTCCACCCTGCCCCGCTCCATACTGGAATCGGCGTTCATTGACGGGGCGAGCCACTTCACGACATTCGTCCGCCTGATACTGCCGCTGAGCGTGCCGGCGATTGCATCGTTCGCCATCTTCCAGTTCATCTGGGTATGGAACGACATGCTCGTCTCGCTCGTCTTCCTCAGCGGCTCCAGGAACATGGTACAGGTCGTCACCGTCCGCCTGATGAACATGGCGGGGACGCGCGGCACCGACTGGCACCTGCTCACCGCCGGGGCATTCGTCTCCATGATTCTGCCGCTTACGGTCTTCCTGAGCTTGCAGAAGTTCTTTGTACGCGGCCTGCTCGCAGGCTCCGTGAAGGGTTGACCTATGTACGGGGAGCGGCTTGAGCAGAACATGGCGGAGCTTACGGCCCGCCTGTATGAGCTGTATGGCACCCGCTGGGATTTCTACAAGATGCTTTCCCGGCTTGAGGCCATCATGAGGAAAGCATCCGGGGAACGTCCTGCATACCTGCGCACACAGGATGAGGAAGCCCCGGCCCGCCCCTGGTACCTGAACCAGGAGACCGTCGGGATGATGCTGTACGTGGATTTGTTCGCGGGAAATCTCCGTGGCCTTGCAGGCAAGATTCCCTACCTGCAGGGGCTCGGCGTGAACTACGTGCACCTCATGCCCCTGTTCGACTGCCCCTCCGGCGAGAATGACGGCGGCTATGCGATAAGTTCGTACCGCCACGTGCAGCCCAGGCTGGGCACGACAGAAGATCTCCGCTTCGTCGCGGAGGAATTTCACAAAAACGGAATCCGCCTGGTGCTGGACTTCGTGTTCAACCACACGAGCAATGAGCACGAGTGGGCACGGAAAGCCCTCGCCGGGAACAAGAAGTACAAGGACTTCTATTACATATACAAGGACAAGGAGGAGGTGGACGGCTGGAATGCCACGCTCAGGGAAATCTTCCCGACCGTCCGCAGGGGCTCGTTCACCTATCTTCCGAAAAAGCGGGAGTGGGTATGGACGACATTCAACTCATTCCAGTGGGATCTGAACTACTCCAACCCCGAAGTATTCCTTGCGATGTGCGAGGAGATGCTTTTCATCGCGAACCTCGGCGTGGACGTGCTGCGCCTGGACGCGCTCGCCTTCGTCTGGAAGGAGAAGGGGACCGTGTGCGAGAGCCTGCCCAAGGCCCACACGGTAATACAGGCATTCCAGTATGTCGCCCGTATCGCATGCCCCTCGCTCCAGTTCAAGAGCGAGGCTATCGTTCACCCCGACCAGGTAATCCAGTATATCCGCAGGGACGAATGCCGGTTGAGCTACAACCCGCTCCAGATGGCACTGTTCTGGTCTACCGTCGCGACGAGGGACACCCGCCTGCTGACCCTCTCGCTCAAGAAACGCCAGTCCGTCCCGGAAGGATGTGCCTGGGTCAACTACATACGCTGCCACGACGACATTGGCTGGACGTTCAGCGACGATGATGCCGCGTGCCTGGGCATAGACGGATACCAGCACCGGCAGTTCCTGAACCGCTTCTTCACCGGACGTTTCGCCGGGAGTTTCGCGGCGGGCGAGCCCTTCCAGCTGAACCCAACAACCGGAGACTGCCGCATCTGCGGGACGATGGCGAGCCTCGCGGGACTGGAACAGGCAGAGAAGACAGGGAACGAGGAATGGCGCTTCATGGCGGTGGAACGGATGAAAATGATGTACGCCGTGCTTTTCGCCCTTCCCGGCATACCCCTCCTCTACGCGGGGGATGAGAAAGCCGTACTCAACGATTACTCATACCGCGATGACCCGCTGAAGAAGGAAGACTCCCGCTGGGTACACCGGGTTGCCGATGACAACCACATGAGCTTGAGGCAGGAGCCCCAGACCCAGTACGCATCGCAGAAGGAGGTAGCGGACAGGCTGAGGGAAATCATAGCGGCGCGGAAAAAGGAGCCGCTGCTCGGCGGGCAGGACGTGTCCTTCTATGACACGCAGGACAGCCATGTCTTCGCATTCCGCAGGGGGACGGTTCACGTCGTCGCGAACTTCTCGGAACAGCAGGCAAGCTTCACGATTGACGCATGGTCAAAGGACAGCACCGACCTGCTGACGGGGAAACTGTTCGACAACCAGGGACCGCAGCTCCTGGACTCCTACGAAGTCCGCTGGCTGAAAGAAAATATACGGACATAAAGAAGCAACGAGGGGTATATATGAAGTTCTCGACAGATAAATTCGGAAAGGCAGACACGCCGCGCAACGAAACCCTTTTTACGCTCGGCAACGGGAACCTTGGCTTCCGGGGTGACACGGAAGAAAAGGCGGGGACGGTCCACAAGGGAACCTATATCAACGGCTTTTATGACAGCGAAAGCATCCTCTACGGGGAGAACGCCTACGGCTACGCGAAGAACCATGAGACCATCCTGAACCTTCCCGATCCCAAGCGCATCGAACTGACTGTGGACGGGCATGCGTTCGACATGTGCGGTACGGAAGGCTCCCGCGTGACGGCGTTCAGGCTTGAGCTCGACGAGGACGCAGGGATTCTGACCAGGAATCTTGCCTGGGACTGCGGGGCCGGAGAATCAGGGGCAGCGATAACGTTGCGCAGCGACCGCCTCGTCTCCTTCGCGCATCCCGATTGCGCGGTCATCCGATATTCGGTACAGAACGTATCAGAAAAGAACGAGCAGATACGGCTTGAGTCATACATCGATACCTCTGCGGGGAACATACTCGCGGAGACAGACCCGAGAATCGGAGCAAAGTTCCGCCACAAGCCCCTTGTCATAGACACCGCCGGCTGCGAGGACGGCGTGCAGTCCTTCCGCGCCCACACCGCATACAGCGGCCTCTTCCTGTGCGGGGTGGCAATCAACGAGCTTTCTGCCGGCGGCAAGACACTGGCATGGTCAGAATCCACGGCGGACGGCAGCCTTCCCGTATGCGCCGCAGAATTCGAGCTTGCTCCGGGCGAATCGTGTACCCTGCTCAAGTACATTGCCTACTCCTGGGATAGAACGGGAGAGGGGCTTTGGGACAGGGCCCGGAAAGAATGTGAAGCCTTCGCCGTCGCGGGCTATGAGAAAGCCTGCGGGGAACAGGCGGAATTCCTTGCGGGATTCTGGAAGCTGGCGCGAATCAACATAGAAGAAGACGTCGCTTCCGGCACTGCCGGCTCCACGACGGAAGAAGCATTACAGTTCAACCTCTTCCACCTTTTGCAGTCGGCAGGACGGAGCGGAAAGGTGAGCATCGCGGCCAAAGGGCTTACGTCAGAAGGCTATGAGGGGCATTTTTTCTGGGACACGGAAAGCTATGTCTGCCCCGTGTTCACCTATACCGCCCCGCACGTCGCGCGCAAGCTCCTTGAATACCGGGCCTCAATACTCGGCAAGGCGAAGGAACGCGCGAAGGAGATGAGCCTGAAAGGCGCATTGTACCCCTGGAGGACGATAAGCGGGGAAGAGACCAGCGCGTATTTCCCCGCAGGGACGGCCCAGTATCACATCAACGCGGATATCCTGTTCGCCCTGAACCGCTACCTGAACGCGCACGAGGAAGATATCGGCTTTGACGGAGATGCCGTGCAGGAGATGGCGGCGGAGTCGGCACGGATGTACGCCTCCCTCGGCAGCTATACCCCAAGCAAGGGAGGGGCTTTCTGTATCAACGATGTTACCGGGCCTGACGAGTACACGGCCATCGTCAACAACAACGCGTTCACAAACCTGATGGCCCGGGAAAGCTTTGAAATCGCCGCACGGCGGACGGGCAGCACGGCAACGGAGCAAGAGAAGCAGGCCTGGCGTGATGCAGCGGAAAAGATGTATATTCCCTTCGACAGGGGAGCCGCCGTGTACCCGCAGGACGACAGCTTCATGGACAAGGCGGACTGGGATTTTGAGCACACGCCCCGGGAAAACTACCCCCTGCTCCTGCATTACCATCCCCTCGTCATATACCGCCACCGGGTCCTCAAGCAACCGGACCTGGTGCTTGCCCAGTTCCTCCTGAGCGGGCGGTTCACGCTCGCGGAAAAAATACGGAACTTCAGGTTCTACGAGCGGTACACGACAGGAGACTCATCCCTGTCCCACTGCATCATGAGCATCATGGCGGCAGAGACCGGCGACAGCGGCAAGGCCCTGGACTACTTCAACAAGACCGTCCGCATGGACATAGATGACGTCAACGGCAACAGTAAGGACGGCATACATACCGCATGTATGGCGGGAAGCTGGATGAGCGTGGTGTACGGCTTCGCGGGGTTCCGCGATTACGGCGGGACATACTCATTCAATCCCCGGCTGCCCGCAGGATGGAAGAAGCTCTCCTTCTCGCTTGCCATACGGGGATGTACCGTGGACCTGTGCATCACGCAGGACACGGCATGCTACAGGCTCCGCGAAGGCTCAGGCCCGCTTGAACTCGTTCACAGGAACACAACGTTCACGCTGAACGGAGGGCAGGAAAAGACCTTCAGCCTGAGGCGCAGGCTGGGGGCAGTCCTCTTTGACCTTGACGGCGTTATAACGGATACCGCCCTGCTGCACTACCAGGCGTGGAAAGAGATGGCCGATGCGGAGGGACTGGAGTTCAACCAGGAGCTGAACAAAAAACTGCTCGGCGTCTCCCGGGAAGAATCCCTGGAACTGATACTTGCGGCGAACGGCACAGCATGGACTGCGGAAAAGAAAGCCGCCTGCTGTGCCCGGAAAAACGAGCGCTACAAGGAACTTCTGTGTGGGCTGTCGCAGAAGGACATCCTGCCCGGGATTCTGGACTTGCTCAAGGAACTCAAGGCGAACGGTGTTCCTGCCGTGCTGGCGTCCAGCAGCAAGAACGCCCCTGCCGTACTGGATTCCCTGGGAATACGGGACGACTTTGCCGCAATCGCGGATGCCGCCCATGTGCAGAAAGCAAAGCCCGAGGCAGATATCTTCCTTGAGGCGGCGGAAAAATCCGGGGCCTGGTATACGGACTGCGTGGGCATAGAGGACGCACCCGCAGGAATTCGGGCGATAAAAAAAGGCGGTCTTACCGCCGTGGGGATTGGACAGGGCAAGGGGCTTGACGCTGCGGACCTGATTCTGAACTCTACGGAGGAGCTCACGTACTCACGGCTCAAGGCCTTGATGGAGGAATGATTATGAATGCGAAAAAATACGATGTCGTCGCGCTTGGAGAGATTCTCATAGACTTCACCTTTGCGGGAACGAACGCGGACGGAAAGAAAGTGTACGAGGAGAACCCCGGCGGCGCGCCCGCGAACTGCGTCTGCGCGGTGGTCAAGCTCGGGGGAAAAGGCGCGTTTATCGGGATGACCGGCAGGGATTCCTTCGGCAGCGACATCCGCGGCGTGCTGGAAGGGCTTGGCGTGGACACGAGCGGGATGAGGCTTTGCGACAGCCAGCATACCACGCTCGCGTTCGTCAGCCTCGCGGAGAACGGGGAGCGGACATTCAGCTTCTGCCGCAACCCGGGCGCGGACACGCAGATATCCCCGTCCGATCTGGATGCGGACATGCTCGCGCAGGCGCGGATCCTGCACGTGGGTTCGCTTTCACTCACGGACGAGCCGGCGAAAAGCACGACGCTCGCGGCGATTGACATGGTGAAAAAATCCGGGGGCCTTGTCTCCTATGACCCAAACTACCGCGCCAAACTCTGGCACGGAAGGGCAGACGCAATCCCGCTGATGAAAAGCATCCTCCCCCTCGCGGACAGCGTGAAAGTATCCGAGGAAGAGCTGGAGCTGCTCTTCGGCACGGGCATCTCATACGAAGACGGCGCACGGCAGATTCTCGCCCTCGGCCCCTCGCTCGTGCTGCTTACCCTTGGTTCCAAGGGCGTGTTCTACGCCGCGAAACAGGGCTTCTCCGGCACGCTCGGCGTCCCGGAAGTCAAGGTCGCGGACACGACCGGAGCGGGCGACAGCTTTGGCGGAGGCCTGCTTTACCGCCTGACCAGGCGGGAGAATCCCCTTGCATTCACGAAAGAGGAGCTTGAGAAGGACATCAGCTTTGCCAACGCGGTCGCATCCCTCTGCGTCATGAAGCGGGGCGCGATTCCCGCCCTCCCCGACCTCGCGCAGGTAGAGGCATTCATGCGGGAGCACGGGATGCCGGCATAAGCGACGTATAGCACAAAATCCCTGTTCCTGCTATA
Organism: uncultured Spirochaetaceae bacterium; assembly: GCA_902773215.1. Lineage (GTDB taxonomy): Bacteria > Spirochaetota > Spirochaetia > Treponematales > Treponemataceae > Treponema_D. The sequence continues at coordinate 7,146 of CACYDQ010000415.1, forward strand.
CTGGGCTCATGCTTAACCTCAACAACAAGACTGCGAACATCAAGCACGAGGTGCTGGTCAGGATAGCCCGGCTCCAGCTGGAGGGCAAGCTGGAGGAGGGGGTGCACTTCATCCCCCGCGAGATGGCCCCCCGCGACCGGCAGCCGATGAGGTGCTGCATCTACCATGACCGCGAGATACTGCGCATGCGCGTGCTCGCCCGCCTGGGCTTTTCCATAGAGAAAATCGACGAGGAGCGCACCCTTGCCTCCTACGCGAAGGAGGCTTTGGTCAGGGAGAAGCCCACCTGGCCCATGCTGACCGTCCTGCACGACGCGTGCAACGGCTGCGTCCGTTCCCACTTCATGGTCACGAACGCGTGCCAGGCCTGCTACGCCCGCCCCTGCATGATGAACTGCCCCCGGAAGGCGATTACCGTGGAGAAGCGGGCGGTCATAGACGAGAAGCTCTGCGTCAACTGCGGCCGCTGCCTGGACAACTGCCCCTACCATGCGATTATAAAAATCCCTGTCCCCTGCGAGGAAGCCTGCCCTGTCGGCGCGATTTCCAAGGACGAGAACGGGCTTGAGACGATTGACTACCACAAGTGCATCTTCTGCGGCAACTGCATGCGGGAATGTCCCTTCGGCGCGATGATGGACAAGAGCCAGCTGGTGGACGTGATACACAAGATTATGTCCAAGGGAAGGCGGGTCGTCGCCCTCTACGCTCCCTCCATCGCGAGCCAGTTCAAGGCGGACGCGGGGCAGCTGGAGCAAGCCATGCTCGCCCTCGGCTTTGACAAGGTCTACGAGGTCGCGCAGGGAGCGGACATCTGCGCCCGGAAAGAGGCGGGGGAGTTCGAGGAGCGGATGGCGCGGGGCGACAAGATGATGACGACCTCCTGCTGCTCGGCATACGTCCGCGCGGTCAGGATTCATGTCCCCGAGCTGAAGGACTGCGTGTCCCAGACCCGGAGCCCCATGCACTACACGGCGGCACTCGCCCGCGAGGACGACAAGGACTGCGTGACGGTGTTCATCGGCCCCTGCATCGCCAAGCGGCGCGAGGCGTTCGACGACGACGACGTGGACTACGTGCTCTCCGTCGAGGAGCTTTCCGCATTCCTTGAGGCGAAGGGCGTGGACATAAACGAGCTTGAGGGAACGGAGAAAGAACAGGCCGCCAGCCGCTACGGGCGGAACTTCGCCCAGAGCGGGGGCGTGCTCGAGGCGGTCAAGGCCAACCTGAAAGACCCCTCGCTTCTCCGCGAGGGCAGGATAAACGGGCTGAACAAGCAGGGCATGAACGCGCTCAAGCGATACGGCTTCATCAACTCTGGAAAGATTCCCACGCCGCCGGACTGCCCCAACCTGATCGAGGTGATGTCATGCGAGGGCGGCTGCATTGCGGGGCCCTCCGTCATCACCGACATCAAGGCATCCGCAAGCCAGCTGAAGAAATACGTTGACGCGGCGGCATCCGTCCCTGTGGCGGCAGGACCGGACAAAAACGCGGGGAACGCCCCCTGATGCAGGAAAAAGAGTTCCCGCCCAAAGCCGCGTGGGCCTTCAGCATCAGTGCGGCGGCCCTCTTCTGCGGGGGGCTCGCGCTCCTCATTGTCTCATCCTCGCTCTCGGGCGGGGTGCAGGCTTTCCTGGAAGACAAAATCTTCCACAGGGCGTTCGACGGGGAGAAGTGGCTTCCGACCATCATCTCCCTCCTGTCATACCCCATCTTCATCTCCATCGCTGGGGCAGCCCTCATCTACGCGAGGCTCCCCGAACGGAACAAGATTTTTCTCCTCTGCCTCTATGCGGCGGGGCTTACCCTCATGCTGGCAGTCTGCTTTGCCAGGAACACTGACCACTACATCGACTCGGACATGGGGGCGGAAATCGCGCTCGCAAAGGAATGCTTTTTGAGCAAGTCCTTCTGGCCCCGGGGCTGGTGCTATTCGACCGAGCTTCGGACCCTGAACACCCAGCTGTTGTCCGCCCCCCTCTTCTGTTTTACGGCCAGCTGGCACCTGGTCAAGACGCTGACCTGCCTCCTCTGCCTGCCCGTCCTCTTTGCCGCATCGTGCTTCCTCGTGAAAGCCCTTGGCATAAAGAGCCGCCCGCTCCGGCTCCTGGCCTGCATCATAAGCGTCTGCCCCTGGTCGCTTGACATCTGGCAGTTCGTCACGCTGGGGGGCTACTACGTGCCCAAGATTGCGGTACTGTATGCCCACCTCGCGCTTTTCATCAATCTCTCGTTCGGCCAGCCGTCCGGCGGGGAGCTTTCCGCCCGGAAAAGGAAAGTCCTGCTCATAACGCTCTCTGCCCTGTCGTTCATCGAGGGGCTCACGAGCATCCGCTATATCTTCGTCATCATCCTGCCCCTCGCGTCGGTGTGCGTCTGGCTGGCGGCGGACCGGGGCATGAAAGGCGGCGTGCCCCTCACGGCAAGGGCCCTGCTCGCCGACCACAAGGCCCGCCTGTCTCTGTCCTCCCTGCTGGCGGCGGGCGCTGGCTACCTTCTGAATTCAACCCTGCTCAGGAAGCTCTACAGCTTTTCGATATGGTACGAGACTGCGTTCGGCAAGCTGGAGGACGTGAGCGCCAAGCAGCTGCATGACGACCTGCTCGGACTCATGGGATACAACGAGCAGGTGTCCGTCCTGTCCCCGGCGGGCATCACGAACATCCTCCTCTACCTCTTCCTTGCCCTGCTGCTCTGCTTCACCGTCCGCTTCCTGTTCAGGGACAGGCAGGACTACAGCGAAAGGCTGTCATTCTACATCATCTTCAGCCTGGCGAGCATCGCCATCACGGGCTTCCTCTACCTGCACGTCAAGTACATCGCCCGCTACTTTATACTCGGCCTTGCCCTGGTCCCCGCCGCCACGGCCATTATAATAGAAGGAAACTCATCCCCGGGCAGGCAGCTTCCCCGCCGCCTGCTCGCGCTGGCAGGGGCCGTGTTCGTCCTGACGAACAGCTTTACGACGCTTTCGGCGACATTCAGCTCCGACGTGAACGCGGGGCTCGCCGGGGTCATATCCTTCCTGGATGGCTCCGGGATGGACTTCGGCTATTCCGTCACGCCCTATTCCAGCCGCCTCGCCTTCATGATGGACGGCAGGATTGACTTTGCGACGGTCTCCGCCGAGGAGGAGGAAGGCGGTTTCGTCCTGCCGGAGGAGTTCACCCCCAGCCTCTTCCTGTCTCCCAAACGCTACTATGAAGAAGTATTTCACTCTGGAAAAAAATGCTTTTTTATGGTAGACTATGGGACATGGGAACTCTCGCGGGACAACTCCGTGTTCGACGCGGGAAAGCTGGCCTATGATGACGGGGTGTACAGGGTCTACGCCTACCCGTCACCGGAGGTCTTTAGAAGGAGCTTTGGAAAATGAGCGAAAAGCATAGGAAAAAGAAACGGAGGCTGCTCAGGGGGCTGAAGCGTGGGCTGAAGAATCCCTTCACCTACCTGATGATCCTGATTATGGGGATGCTGGTGCTCTCCACCTACGTGGTCTACAAGACCGAGACCAAGACGGACTCCGGCATAACGGGAATGTTCGACGCGGTGTGGCATACGATCGTCGCGGTCGTCGCGGCTTACTACGACTTCTACGTCAAGTCCGTACCCGGCCGCTTCGCCTCGCTGGTGCTGCTGCTTTTGGGCATGGCTTTCTGGGCGGTCATAATCGGAAAGATTACCTCGGTAATCATGGACATTCAGTCAAAGAACAACAAAGGATTAAAGAAGATAAGGGCTATGAAAGGACATTTTTTGCTTTGCGGCTGGAGGAGCGGCTTTGAGCAGCTTCTGGACACGGTGATGCGGTCCAACCCGGACATCACCCCCGACATGATCATCCTGGTGAACAACGCCCCCTCCCAGCAGGTGGAGCAGCTCAAGGAGGATTCCCGTTTCAGCGGCGTCAAGTACGTCGCCGGTGACTTCTCCGACGCGGAGACCCTCAAGCGCGCCCACATCGACACGGCGGGCCGCGTCCTCGTCATAGCGGACCCGGGCACGGGCAAGTCCTCCTCGATGGAGATAGACTCCCGCACCGTCCTTGCCGTCCTGACGATGAAGAACCTGAACCCGTCGGTCTACATCTCCGCCGAGCTTCTGGACGAGAAGCTCGCCGAGCACCTGCGGCTCGCCCACTGCGACGAGATAATCCTGACCCAGGAGTACGAGCACAGCCTGCTCGCGACGGCATCCAGCGGCCAGGGCTACAGCAACGTGATCAAGTCGCTCATCAGCGATGACTCCGACACGGGAATCGTCGTCGCCTCCTTCCCGCAGGGCTACGTGGGCAAGAACTACGGAGACCTGGAGTCCTACTATGGCAAGCAGGGGGAATCCAAGCTTCTGGTCGGTCTGCTGCTCAATGGGGACGGCCACCGCAACGAGCCCCTGCTCACGCCGGCGACATCCTACGTCATCCCCAGGAACTCCAAGTCCATCTTGGTCTGCGCGAACGAAAACAGCTAGGGGGCTGCGGAGAAAAGATGAGCAAAAAGAAAGACGGAAAGCAGAGGCACTTCTTCCATGCGCTGAAGGTCCTGCTCAAGAACCCCTCGACATACGCATACCTGGCTATCCTCCTCCTCATCGGGTGCATGGCGGCAGTCGTCTACAACGTTGAGACCAAGACAGGAAGCGGAATAGAAACCAAGTTCGACACCTTCTATTTCATGTGCGTCGCGGTGTTCGCAGGATACTTCGAGTACGTGTGC
>CACYDQ010000416.1 GCA_902773215.1 uncultured Spirochaetaceae bacterium
AACGCCCTATTAGAAAAGGGTGGTTGGGTTATTCCTAGGTTGCTGAAGGCATCAGGGTCGACGTTATGCTTTTTGCAAAAAGGCTCAGTGTCAAATTGCGGAACAACTGGCAAAGAAACAGATTCGCTTCCGTTCATAATGCTTGAACTGTGAGGGATCATTAATTGGTAAGCATCTGGGTCTTTCTGAATAAGAGAAATCTCCTCTTCTGCTAGATGAAGCAGATTCTCCGTGTACTCAGCGGAAAATGTTGCCCTATCCTGACTTTTAAACTTGATGGTGTACCCATTTTGACAAGGAACAACATAAAAAACGTATCGTTTACCAGGTTGTGAAACGCCAATGATTTCTTGTTCTCGTCCCCTCAGATCCAGATCCAGAACAGTTTCACTGATGATCGACGAGATATTCGTGAAAAGCTTTCTCAGTTCCTCTTCTTCAAAGAAACGGTTGATGTAGTCAAGCTTTTCGTCCGAATCATATTTGCAGCTGAACGCATTTTTCATATTGCTCACCAATTTATTGAAATTCACATTGTTAAATTATTATATCACAGAATCCTCTCTTTGTGTTTTTTTATTTTGAAAGCGAGGAAATAGAATGAGCGTTTTCACCGGCCTTTTTCGATCTCGAGACAAGCCTGAAAACAGAACGGCAGGCAGCAGCTATGCCTTTTTCATGGGTGGCTCGGTAGCAGGCAAGTATGTGACGGAACGATCTGCCTTGCAGATGACCGCTGTCTATAGCTGTGTCCGCATCCTGGCCGAGGCTGTCGCAGGTCTGCCGCTGCATCTGTATCGGTATAAGGAAGGCGGCGGCAAGGAGAAGGCAACAGACCATCCGCTGTATCTGCTCCTGCATGACGAGCCGAACCCGGAGATGAGCTCCTTCGTTTTCCGGGAAACGCTGATGACACATCTTCTCCTGTGGGGCAACGCCTACGCCCAGGTCATTCGCAACGGCAAGGGCGAGGTCATGGCCCTGTATCCGCTGATGCCGAATAAGATGTCGGTCGACCGGGATGAGAACGGGCAGTTGTACTACACCTACACCCGCGCTCCAGAAGAGGCAAAGACAGCCGAAGTCGGGCAGGTAATCCTTCGTCCGGCTGACGTGCTGCATATTCCCGGACTCGGCTTTGACGGATTGGTCGGATACAGTCCGATCGCTATGGCGAAGAACGCTATCGGGCTGGCTATCGCAACGGAGGAGTATGGAGCCAAGTTTTTTGCCAACGGAGCGGCCCCATCCGGCGTGCTGGAGCACCCGGGTACGATTAAGGATCCGAGCCGTGTACGCGAGGCGTGGCAGAGCCAGTTCGGCGGCAGTGCAAACAGCGGCAAAATTGCCGTCCTGGAGGAGGGCATGAAGTACACGCCCATCTCTATCTCGCCCGAGCAGGCACAGTTCCTTGAGACGCGTAAGTTCCAAATAAATGAGATAGCCCGCATTTTTCGCGTTCCCCCTCATATGGTCGGGGATCTGGAGAAGTCCAGTTTTTCGAATATAGAGCAGCAATCGTTGGAATTTGTGAAATACACGCTTGATCCCTGGGTCGTGCGTTGGGAACAATCCATTGCGCGCACACTGCTTACATGCGATGAGAAGCGGACATATTTCGTGAAGTTCAATTTGGAAGGCCTTCTGCGCGGCGACTATGCCAGTCGCATGACCGGATATGCCACAGCCCGGCAGAATGGATGGATGTCAGCCAATGACATCCGTGAACTGGAAAACCTGGACCGCATCCCGGCGGAAGAGGGCGGAGATCTGTACCTAATCAACGGCAATATGCTCCCGCTGAAACAGGCGGGATCTTTTGCACAAAGCAATACTGATCCTATTAGGGAGGAGGAACCCGAACCTGATGAAACCCAAGACGAAGAAGTTCTGGGCATGGAAAGACCAGGCGGACGACGAAGGAACTGAAGTCCGTGTGCTTGAGCTTTATGGCACGATTGCGGAAGACAGCTGGTTTGACGACGATATCACCCCCGCCATGTTCCGCGAAGAGCTGTTCTCAGGCGATGGGGACGTCGTGATCTGGATCAACAGTCCCGGAGGCGACTGCATTGCGGCAAGCCAGATCTATTCCATGCT
>CACYDQ010000417.1 GCA_902773215.1 uncultured Spirochaetaceae bacterium
CCCCGCCGACTGGTTCGACGCGGAGATGGGCGTGTGGCTGAACAAGGGCGAGCCGATGACGGTGGAGCTGCTCTTTGACAAGGAGGTGGGGACCTTCGCGCTGAACCGGAGCTGGCACACCGGGCAGGAGGTACGGCAGAACGAAGACGGCAGCGTATATGTCAAGTTCACCACGACGCAGCGGCAGGAAGTCCTGCGGCAGGTGCTGGGGCAAGGCCACACGGTCAAAGTGCTCGCACCGCCCGAGCTCGTTGCGGAAGTCAAAGCGGAGCTGGAGAAGATGCGGGGACTGTACGGGGAGAAATAGGAACCAGCATGAGGCGGGACGTGCGGCCTGGCCTGGTGCGGTGGCCGCGGGCAGATTTTTCCTAAAAAAAATCCCATCCACGACACTCGTTGTCATGGGTGGGGCGGTAGAATGGAAACTGAAGCTTCATCACATAAAAATACAGGAGCAATGCAATGATACAGAAGCAAAAAGAATATGCGGGCTACATCTCGGATGCAATCGGCGCGCTGAAGTCCCAGTTCGTGGAGCTGCCGACGGAAAAGCTCGAGGCCGTGAGGCAGAGCGTGGAGGGGCAGGAGCTGCTTGTCCCGGTGATAGGTGATTTCAGCGCGGGCAAAAGTTCCCTGCTCAACAGCTTCCTGGGCGGCGACAAAATCCTTCCCACGGATGTACGGCCGGAGACCTCCCTTGCGGCGGAACTGCGCTTCGACACGAACGAGCGCATAGAGGCGGTCGCGGACGGGAACGTCGTCAGGACATACGGGCTGCAGGACTTTGAGGAGATAAAGGCCCATGCCGCGGAATACAGCTACATCAAGGTATACCTGAACAACGAGCGCGTCCGCTCCGTTGAGCCCCTTGTCCTTGTGGACATGCCCGGGTTCGAGTCGCCGGTGGAGCAGCACAACAAGGCGATAAACGTCTACCTCTCGCGCGGGGCGCACTTCGTCGTCCTTGTGAACGCGCAGGACGGGACGATGCGCCGGTCCGCGTTCAGGAGGCTGGGCGACATACTGGAGTGCGACAGGGATTTCTCGCTCGTCATAAGCAAGTCCAACCTTGTCTCCCCGGACAACCTGCAGGCGGTGAGCGAAAAGATTGCCGGGCAGATAGACAATGAGCTGGACGTGCAGAAGACCCCGGTTGCGGTGGGCAAGGACGGTGCCGAGGCGTTCGCAAGGATTATAGAGTCCCTGAACCCGGACAGCCTGTTCTCCCGGATAACCAGGCCGATGGTCAAGAACGCCCTGTACGAGGCCAAATCGTCCGTCAGCATCAAGCTGTCCGCGCTGGAACGCAGCGGCGAGCAGAACACGGAGGCCATTGACAAGCTCAAGGAAGGGCTCAAGAGAATCCAAGAGCGGGAGGCCAGGCTCCTGAGGGAAACCCAGTCCCCCGAGCAGATAGGGGCACGGGTGCAGAGCATCATCAGCAAGCTGGGACAGAACCTGTCCGCCTCGGTTGACACGCTGACGGGCATCGCCGCCAAGCAGGGGCCAGACGCAGTGTCGCGGGAAGTCTCGGATATCATACAGTCCACGCTGCTGCCGCTGGTAAAAAGTTCCGTCACGGACATGGCGGTATCCATCGACAGCAAGTTGAGCGAGAACCTGAAGGATGTCAGCACCGCGCTCTCAGGCTACTCGCTGGACGGGGACTTCGTCGGAAATGCGTCCGAGGGCATAAAGACCTTCCTGCAGGATTCCATGACCTCGCTGAACGGTGTGGTTGCGCAGCGGAAGTCCATGAAGAACAGCTCGCAGGTATTCAACGCAATAACCGGCGTACTCGCCATAGCGACCGACATCATCAATCCCGTCGCGGAGCTTGCCATCGTGTTCCTGCCCCAGATTGTCGGCATCTTCACGGAGGCGGCACGGAAACGCCAGCAGGAGGAGGCGGAGCGGCAGCGGATAGAAAACATCCGCTCGGCAATCCTGACCCAGGTCATCCCCAGCCTGAAGCGCGACATGCAGCCCAAGGTGAAGAAAATCCTGGAGGACGAGGCGCAGAGCCTTGTCACCCAGATAACGAAGGAATACGAGGCAATCCTTGACTCCAAGCAGAAGGAGATAGCCGCAGCGGAGGCGGAACGGCAGGCGCATATCGACGAGCTGAACGCGAAGGTCGGGGCCATCCGCGCCGCAAAGGAAGTGGTCGAGGCCGCATACAATGCGGTATGCCAGAATAACTGAGACGGAGAAGACGAACGTGGCGAACATGACGAACATGACAATCGAAGAAATTTGCAAAGTCCGCGAGGACATAAACAAGGTCGTTGACGCGCACCCCGACGAGCTCAAGGAGACGCTTGCGACGGCCCTGCAGGAGTGCGGGGACCTGGGGGACGCGGACGAAATCCGCAGGCAGTACGACGCGCTGGTCGTCCCCGGCCGGCAGCTGCACATCGGAATCGTGGGCCGCGTGAAGGCGGGCAAGTCCTCCATGCTGAACTCCCTCTTCTTCGGGGGCAAGAACGTCCTGCCCAAGGCCGCCACGCCGATGACCGCCGCCCTCACCAAACTGCGCTACAGCGAGAAGCCCGTGGTCAAGATTAACTTCATCGACGCGAACGACAAGGCAAAAATCGAACAGAAGGCCGCGGATTACAAACGCCTGTTCAACAGCAAGGTGGAGGGCATGCTCAAAGACAAGCGGGAACGCGCAGAACTCAAGAAGCAGCCCTTCAACGAGGCGGAGCAGCGCAAGAAATGCGAGAAGAACGCGCGGAGCGACCTGTCCGAGAACAACGTCGTTCTTGCCGGTGCGGCGGAACAGGCGGAGATGCTCCAGAAGGCCTCCTCCTCCGTGCTGCAGATGCTGGGAAAGTCCGTGGAGAAGAAGCTTGACCGCATAGAGGCCGTGGCGAAGGAACTTGCAGGATACGTCGGTGCGGACGGGGCGTATACGCCCATCACGAGGGACGTGGAGCTGGGCTTCCCCTTTGACGCGCTCAAGGACATCACCGTGGTGGACACGCCCGGATTCGACGACCCGGTCCCCTCCCGCGACGCGGCCGCACGGGATTCCCTCAAGAAGTGCGACGCTATCTTCATCCTCAGCCCGGCGGGCCAGTTCTGCAATGAGGAGGACCGCACGAACATAGAGAAGATAGAGAGCGGCGAGGGCATACAGAACATCTCCGTGGTTGCCAGCAAGATAGACGCGGAGCTGGGTAACGAGTCCAAGGACGAGGCAAATGGCGACATCCAGAAGGAGCTCACGCTCATCGTACGGAATATCAGCGAGACCCTCCGCAAGCTCACCGATGGCTTCCCCAGGGACGGGATGCTGCACAAGAAGCTGACCGAGGATCTGGGCAGGGGGCTTTTGTACACGTCGGGCATCTGCCAGTCCATGTACGAGACCTGGGAGAACAAGTCCTCGTGGGACAGTGACGCGACGGATACCTGGGAGCGGCTTAAGGAGACATACCCCAGCTATTTCTCTGGCGAAGACGACAGTGCGCGGGAGACGCTCAAGGCAATCGGCAACATAGGAGACATCCGGGAGCGCATAGCCGAAGTCCGCGGCAAGAAGGATGAAATCCTGAACAGCAGGGAAGAGAAATTCCTTTCCGCAAAGGGCGACATGGTGAAGAAGGTCGCCGTTGTCCTGAAAGACAGCTTCGCTGAGACGATGCGGGCTTTCCAGGCCGCCGACCTTGATACCCTGAAGAAAGAGAAGGAAAAGCAGGAGGAGAACTTCGCGGCCCTCAAGGGGGACTTTGAGGAAGCCCTGGGGGATGCGTTCGAAGACTACATCGCCGATTGCCGCGAAACCTGCAACCAAATCGTCAAGGACTTCTTTGAGGGGACGCGGGAAACAGCGAACGACGCGAAAGGAACGGAGACAGAGGAGCGGAGCCGCCAGCACAAGGTCAGTGACGGGTATGACTATATAAAGAAGAAGGGTTTTTTGAATGGGGTCAAGAGATTTTTCGGCAGTGACGACGGCTGGGAAAAACGCGAGCGCTTCCGGACGGAGACGGAATACTATGACGTCACCGTAAAGACCCTGAACGCCTCCGAGGTCAGGGAAACCATCACGGACTTCGCGGAGAACATGAAGGATGTCCTGCAGGCCCAGGTGGACAAGAGGCGCAGGCTGCTGCGCGGGAAGCTCAAGTCCATCATCTTGGACATTTGGGCCAGATACCAGATGTCGGAATTCATCGGTGAAAAGGCCCGGGGAAACCAGGCCGGCAACATCGTCAGCGCGATACCCGACTGCGACATCTCAATCAGCTGGTCCCTGCCGTCACGGCTCCGCAGCGGCGGCCGCCTCAGGGACAGTGATGCGGACGAATACATGGACGCGGCGCGGGAGGAGATGCGGAACATAAAGAGCGAGTACAACGACAGCATCAAGAGCTTCCTCTCATCTGTAAAAAGCAAGCTGGACGCGGCGAAGACTGCCGACATGATTCTTGCCAAGATGCGGGGCAACTTGGACAAGATGATGAAGTCCTTGGACGAGCGGGAGGCGACGCTTGACAACTACAAGCACATACAGGCGGAAATCGAAGAGTTCGTCAGCCGGCTCGCATAGGGAGGGGGAGGATCGTTATGGAAGAAACAACTGCCGGTGGAATTGACTTCGAGAAAGAGTACAAGGCCCTGTGCGACAAGTATAAGCTTGTGGCAGCAGTCCTGAACGCCCGGCCGGTAAAGAACCGCTGCACCGAGCAGCTGGAAAAGTTCCACGCATTGATGGCGAAGGACTTTCAGGAGTTCACCAGGGGCGAGGGCACGATGACCGAGGATGCCATCGCGCTCTCACGGCTTCAGGAGGTGGAGAAGGAGCTGCGGGAGTCCGTCAGCTTCCCCATGCTCTCCACCAAGAACATCGTGGCGGTCGCGGGTGGCTTCAGCAGCGGCAAGTCCAAGTTCATCAACACGATAATACGCGGAGGAGACGTAAAGCTTTCCACCGGGGTCAACCCGGTGACAGCCATACCGACATTCGTACAGCAGGGTGAAAGTGCCGGGATCACCGCATACGCCCCCGACGGCAGGCAGGGCGCAATACCGGTAGGCCTGTTCAACAAGATAGACCACAAGTTCATTGAGGAGCTGGGCTTCAACCTGAAGAGCATCATGCCCTATACGACCGTCACTGCCCCCTTCGCCGAGAAGCTTGCGGAACTGGGCAACCTGTGCCTCATAGACACGCCCGGATACGACCCCGCAAAAAACGAGGAGACGGAGGAAGACCGCTCCACGGCCTTTGACGTGCTGGGAAGTGCGACGGCAGTCCTCTGGTTCATCGACATAGACAACGGAACCCTGCACAAAAAGGACGTCGCTTTTTTGGACAAGATGAACGGTCTGACGGAGGATAACCGGCAGACTCCGCAGAAAAAGCTTTTCGTCGTCATCAGCAAGGCCGACCGCAAGGAGTCACAGGTACAGAATGTCATAGACCGCGTCAAGGAAGACCTTGAGGAGAACGACATTCCCTACGAGGGCATATCCGCGTTCAGCGCGAACAAGAACAAGGAATACCTGGACGAGGACGATGGCAGGTCCCTGTTCGACTGGCTCAGGGAGCAGAACAAGAACCTCGTCGATACGGCCATGAAAATCCGCCTTCTCAAGGAAAAGGTGGAGGGCGTATTTCAGATGTACCATGACTCCATCGCCCGTGATACCAAGAAAATGCAGGACGACAAGAAGATTGTCGAAGCCATGCGCCTGTCTGTGGAAAAACGCCTGGATGCGAAAGATCAGGAGCTCCTCCGCCTGCAGCAGAACAGCACCACGAACTATTACAGGAACAGGGGAAGCTACAAGAACAGGCAGTCGGACTGGTCAACGCAGGATGATGATGACGATGACAATGACTTTGACGAGGCAAGCTTCTACAGCCTTGTCAATGACCGGAGCTCCGTCAATGAGAAGAACGACAAGGAGGCATACCGCATTTGCCGAGACATGCTCAAGTGCATTGACGGCATTTTCAGCGAGATGAACCCGGAGCTGCTGAAGAACGTGCAGTACAAGAAGTTCTGCGGCAAGTGCGGCACCAAGCTGGAGGGCAAGTACAAGTTCTGCCCCAAGTGCGGTGCGCCCACGACGATAGGGTAAACAATAGGGTAGTATAGAGGAGAATATGATGAAGTGTCCCAAGTGTGGTGAAGAATTGGAAGACGGTGCGGCGTTCTGCACGAACTGCGGAGAGAAGATGGTGTCCGCCCCTGTCTGCCCGAACTGCGGTGCAGAGCTGCGCATGACTGCCAAGTTTTGTGACCAATGCGGTACGAATTTGATTACAGAGCATTCTGAAACCAAGAAACAAACTACGCCCAAGAAGCAGCAGAGTACTGACATAGATGCGTTCAGGACAATCAAAACAGGTAAACGGTTTATTTTAAAAGGATTGAAGGATAAATCTCTGACACAGATTGTGATTCCAAATTCAGTTTGGAAAATTGATGAATCCGCTTTCCAAGGTTGCGACAGACTTGAGAATGTGATGATTCCCGATTCCGTCACGGAAATAGGAGACAGTGCATTTTATGGGTGCAGTAGCCTTGAAAGCGTGGTAATTCCCGATTCAGTTCGGGATATAGGCAGATATGCTTTCGCAAATTGTTGCAATCTTGAGAGCGTGGTGATTCCCGGTTTTGTCATGGAAATAAGAGACCATGTATTTCAAGATTGCAGTAACCTTAAGAGCGTAGCAATTCCTAATTCAGTTTGGAAAATTGACGAATCCGCTTTTTTAGATTGCAGCAGTCTTAAGAACGTAGTAATTCCCAATTCAGTTAGGGAAATATGTGATAGTGCGTTTTATGGGTGCAGTAGCCTTGAGAGCTTGGTGATTCCTGATTCTGTCATGAAAATAGGAAACAGTGCATTTAGGGGATGCAGTAGCCTTGAAAGCGTGCTGATTCCCGATTCAGTTTGGAATATAGGCTGGTATGCATTCGCTGATTGTAGCAGTCTTGAGAGTGTGATGATTCCTGATTCCGTCACGGAAATAGGAGACCATGCATTTTATGGGTGCAGTAGTCTTGAGAGCGTGGTGATTCCTTCTTCTGTACGCAAATTCCGTCAAGCTTTTGACGGGGATACCCGTATCATCAGGGAATGAGGCTGTCCCCTGCAGAATATGGTCAGGAGTGTTCTGCCGTTTTTTTTGCTATACTGACAAATGCATGCGCGATAGTTGCAAACGAACTTAACTGCGATGAGGAGAAGTGTTATGACATGTTCCAAGTGTGGTGAAAAACTGGAAGACGGTGCGGCGTTCTGCACGAACTGCGGGGAGAAACTTGCGTCCGCACCTGTCTGCCCGTATTGCGGTGCGGTGCTGCGAGAAGATGATAGCTTCTGTGGCAAATGCGGAAAGCCTGTTACCAAGGAAGCGCAACCAGCTGACTCAGACATTGATACAAAGCCTGATATTCCTGCCTGTAAGCAGGAAAATGGCAACGACATGACTGCTTCCACGAATCCGAAACAGGTAAAGGATTATTCCTTTCAGGAACTACTCGACTTGGAAAAAAAAACGCACGGATCTGATATCCAGTTCGAACTTGGGGAATGCTATCTCTACGGGAACGGGACTACAAAAAGTGAAGGTGAAGCATTCCGATGGTATTGCGAATCTGCAAAACAAGGAAATCCAGAGGGCCAATACAAGCGGGGATTATGCTTCCAGTCCGGTTGGGGGACGGAGGCGAACGATGCGAGTGCGTTTGAGTCTTTTAAGAAAGCTGCATTGCAAGCAAACGTTTCTGCGGCACAAGAACTTGGTTCCTGCTACTTGAACGCTAGAGGAACCGAATGCGACCTGAAAGAGGCTTGCAAATGGCTTACCTATGCCGCATCGCACGGTTCTAAAGCGGCAGAGCAATTGTTGGAAAATACAAAGGAACGTTTCTCCGAAGCATTCTTCAATGCCACAAGACATAACAACATTGAGGTTGTGAAAGGTTTTGTCGAGGCCGGTATAGATGTGAATCTGGCTGACGCTCAAGATTTGACACCCCTCATGGTTTCTGCGAAAGAAGGATATGGTGATGCTGTCAAGCTCCTCATCAACAGCGGGGCGAAAGTGAACTTTGATACCAGGACTGGCTGGACAGCTCTGATGCTCGCAGTCAAAAACGGGCACAGCGATATTGTCAAACAGCTGCTCGATGCCAATGCGAAAGCAAACCTTACTGACAAGGATGGTCGGACAGCTCTGATGCTCGCAGTCAAAAGCGACCATAGCGACATTGTCAAACAGCTGCTCGATGCCGGTGCGAACGTAAACCTTGCTGACAAGGATGGTCGGACGGTCCTGATGCTTGCAACCGAAAGCGGACACAGCGACATTGTCAAACAGCTGATTGATTCCGGTGTAAACGTAAACTTTGCTGACAAGGATGGTCGGACTGCTCTGATGCTCGCAGTCGAAAGCGGACACAGCGACATTGTCAAACAACTGCTCGATGTCGGCGCGAAAACAAACCTTGCTGATATACATGGAAAGACAGCCCTGATGCTTGCAGTGCAGAAGGATTATGACGTTATTGCAAAATTGCTTCTTGATGCCGGTGCGGATGTAAATGCTGTTGATGAGAACAAAACAACCGCATTGATGCTTGCGATAATGGTTCCTGATCCATTTTCTTTGTTGGGTTCTATTATAGGAATTTTTTCCTCTAAAATATCTGTAGAAAACACAAAAAAGAAACAGCTGCACAAAGAGAAGCAACGCGCCATTATCAAAATGCTCATCAATGCGGCGGCTGATGTGAACAAAGCTGACAAGGAAGGTTACACGGCTTTGATGATGGCAACAAAATCTCGTCTTAGTGAGATTGTTACAATTCTAATAGCGGCAGGTGCTGATGTAAAATTACGCAGCAACAACGGTGATACGGCGTTGAGTTTGGCAAGGGCCGCACAAAACGACGAGATTTCTAAACTACTTGTTGATGCAGGGGCTAGCCTAAAATTTTCTGATATATTAAGGAGCAAATAATATGATTACATGTCCCAACTGTGGTGAAGAACTGGACGATGGTACGATACACTGTACGAACTGTGGAGAACTCGTAGGCGAAGAACCCAAACCCGAAGTGCGGGAGATAACGAAAACAATAACGAAAACGGTGGAAAAAAAGGTTGTGGACAAAGATGTCGTCCAGAAGTCCTATATGGACGGCATGGTCGAAGCCTTCAAGTTTATTTCCGACCTGACCGGAGGCATAGACATCCTTGATGACTCATTCTATCCGCTTGTTTCCGCCGCCGAGGATGAAAATGTTGATGTTGTGACTGCATTGCTGGAGGCGGGGGCGGACGTTGACCAGGCCGATGATGACGGAGATACCGCACTGATGAGGGCTTCTGCAAATGGATACAACAAGCTTGTGAAAATCCTCATCGATGCAGGTGCCGACGTTGACATGACGAACGACAGCGACGAGTCCGCACTGTCTATTGCCCGTGACAACGACAACCGCTACATCGTCGGCTTACTGCGAAAGGCCGGTGCGTATGAGGACGATGACGATGATGATGATGATTAGTAAAATCCTTTGTGCAGGGGGAAATGATTATGAAGTGTCCAAAATGTGGTGAAAAACTGGAAGACGGTGCGGCGTTCTGCACGAACTGCGGGGAGAAACTTGCGTCCGCACCTGTCTGCCCGCATTGCGGTGCAGAGCTGCGAGAAGGGGACGGCTTCTGTGGCAAATGCGGAAAGCCTGTTGCCAAGGAAGAGGAACCTTCCGTCTGTCCGAACTGCGGAGCGGAGCTTGAGCCTGATGAAAAATTCTGCAGCCAATGCGATACGGCGGTGACCACGGAACATGCTGCGATGGATCAGGTGGAAAGCCATCAAACTCAGAATACTCAGCAAATGGAAACTGACATAAGTGCGTTCGAGTATGAAGAAGATGAGGAAGGGCTTGTTCTGACAGGATTGAAAGACAAATCCTTGACACAGATTGTGATTCCCGATTCTGTTACGGAAATAGGATGGGGAGCTTTCAGAGATTGCTATAGTCTTGAGAGTGTGGTGATACCTACTTCTGTCACGGCAATAAGATACGATGCTTTCAAGAATTGCAACAACCTTAGAAGTGTGGTGATTCCAGATTCAGTCACAGAAATAGGAAGCCATGCTTTCTCTGGGTGCAGTAGCCTTGAGAGCGTGGTGATACCTGATTCAGTCAGTTATATAAATGAGCGCGCTTTCCGTGGATGCCGAAGTCTAAAGAGCGTAGTGATTCCCAATTCGATTCACCGTATAAGTAATTCAGCTTTCAATGGATGCAGTAGCCTTGAGAGCGTAGTGATTCCCGATTCTGTCTGGCACATAGAAAACAGTGCTTTCAGAGATTGTAGTAGTCTCAAGAATGTGGAGATTCCTCCATCCGTCACAGAAATAGAAGCTGAGGCTTTCTATGGATGTGACAGTCTTGAAAGTGTAGTAATTCCAGTTTCCGTAGGGAAAGCACGCCACGCTTTTCATAAGCATACTCGTATTATCAGGGAATAAGGGAATGCCATATCCTGCGAGGCATGATAACAAAAAAGAAAGAGGTGCTGCATGACTTGTCGCTATTGCGGATATGAGCTTAGAACCCAGGGGCACGAGCTACGGAGCAAATTTGGTCCCCGGTGCAACGGCAGCCCTTCGGGAAAGCACGCCGGGGTTTCGGACGGAAGCTGCTGCGTGTATTGCGGGCGGCCTGCCAAGCCGATTAACGGAAGGCTCCGCACGAGCCTGGGGCCGGACTGCCCCAATTCCCCCACAAGGGCGCACAGCCTGCAG
>CACYDQ010000418.1 GCA_902773215.1 uncultured Spirochaetaceae bacterium
CAGCCGCCGACGGGTCTCCACTGAGGCCCACGCGATGTGCGGGGTCAGGAGGCCGTTCGGGGCCTTGAGCAGGGGGCAGTCCGGGGACATGGGCTCGCGCAGGACGACGTCGGCGGCGTAACCGGCAAGGCTTCCCGCCTCCAGCGCGTCCCGCACATCCTGCTCGACCACGAGGCCGCCCCGCGCCGTGTTTATGAGGTAGGCGCCCTTCTTCAGCTTGGAAAGGCTTTCCTTGTTGATGATTTCCTTGGTCCTGTCCGTCAGCGGGGCATGGAGGGAGACAAAGTCCGACTCCCTGAGGAGCGTGTCAAAATCGACCGGCCGCTCAATCTCCGGCTTGGGGGTCCTCGTGCAGACGATGACATTCATCCCGTAGGCTTTTGCGATGCGGGCAACGCGGCTCCCTATGTTCCCGTAGCCAAAGATGCCCAGTGTCTTGCCCTCAATCTCGAAGAGGGGCTTCTCCCAGTACACGAAGTCAGGCGAACGCACCCAGCCGCCGGCCATGACGGAGTCGGAATGCAGCTGCACATGGCAGGCCCACTCGCTTATATAGGAAAAGACCAACTGGGCAACCCCCGCCGTACTGTAGGAGGGAACGTTGGTCACGGTGACCTTGTGCCTCCGGCATGCATCCAAATCAATCACGTTGTAGCCGGTGGCCTGCACGCCGATGTACTTGAGCGAAGGACAGGCGGAAAGGATTTCCTCGGTGATGCTGACTTTGTTCAGCAGGACGGCATCGCTGTTGCCGATACGGGTTATGACATCAGCAGGCCCGGTACGCGGGTACACGGTCAGGCTCCCCAGCTTCTCAAGCTCCGCCCAGGACAAATCCCCCGGGTTGACGGCGTTGCCGTCCAGTATCGTTATCTTCATCGCACTCCCCTCTCAGTCTATGTCTATGTTGAATTTAATCTGGTGGCTCTCGCCCAGTATGTCCACGACGAATACGGTCAACGTAGAATGCCCGTGCGCCAGGTGAATGACGGAGAGCAACCGCCGTTTGCTGTCCGGGTACAGGTCAGCCACAGAATATTTCTCGTTGCCCTGCACGCAGAGTTCCCCCTTGCTCTCAATCAGGTTGTCATAGCTTATGCTCTCCACCGTCAGCCCGTTCAAAGCGACATGGGTCTTGTAAGGCACGGCGACCTCCTGCCTGTCGTGGTAAAGTCTGTATGTCCCGGCAGGAAGGTTCCGCTCGTTGAGCAGGTAGTGTGTCTTCCCGTCCCGGTCGTCCAGGGAAAGGCTCCCTATCAGAAGCTCAAGCTCCTTTCCTATCTGCGGCATAAGGAGACGGGGGTTGATGCAGCTCTTGTTCGCCGTGTCCAGCACCTGGAATTCCAGCCCGGACTCCCCCTCATGCCATGAGGAGTTCCCGCTCTCTCCTATTTTTGTCCCCCCGGATATACTGCCGGACAGCCCGTCCTCAAGGCTGTCCTCATCGAGGTTGCCGTAGACCGTCGAGATATTATCCCGGTGAGCTATGACAACCATATTGCCCAGCGGGGAGTCAAACCAGCCATAGTCACTGGTATGTCCGCCCATGACAAGGGTAACCTCTCCCGAGTCCGAAGCTTTCACGTCAGAGGAGCTTTCGCGGAACACAATGGATGATTCTATCCTCCCTCCCCGCAGCTGCGCGAAATAGGAGCGGAAAGAATCCGCGACAGTCTCATCCTGGGGCCAGTCAAACGAAACGCAAAAGCCCGCGCCAACAAGCAGGACAAGGCTTGTCGCCACGAATGCCTTCCATCTTCTCGTCATACACATAAAAGAACCTCCCGTGCCCGTCAGCGTTTTGAGATCGTCAGCCGGGAAATCTTGTTATCCCTTCCGATGAACACATGCTCACCCCGCACCAGCAGGAAAGAATTGTCCGCCTTGAATGATGTCGTGGCGAGCACTTGGTCAAACGGCTCCAGCACCGTGACAGTGTACACCCCCTTGTCGCGGCTCAGGATAAACATCAGTCCAAACTCCTTGGACTCATCAATCTGCACGACAGTTCCGGAAAGGGGGATGTGCGCGCTCCGCGCAAGCTTCAGATCGGCAATCCCGAGCCCACCGTTATAATTGTAGAAAACCATGTCTGCCGCAGCGTTGAATTTGACCATGCGGAGGGTGTTGGAGTCGGCGGGAAGGTATTCGTGGAAGACAACCTTGGGATGCTCCCCGCTCACCCGCTTGGACACGACAAAGCGCTGGGTCTTGAGCCCGCTTATGCATGCGACCAGGCTCCCGTCATCGCTTATTGCCGCCCCGTATATGGCGGAAAGCTCGCTTCCTCCCGGGTAATACTGCTGATCGATGTTGCCGTCAGCCATTATGGAGACCAGCTGTCCGTCGGCGAAGCCAATGACACTCCCGCCCGCAGACGAAGCAAATGCTGTTATCGGCGAATAATCCTCGTACTCCCACAGCTTCTTGCCTGAAAGGTCGAACTGAGCGATGCCGCTCCCGTTGGGGAAAAAGACGAACATCCTGTCCTCAGAAAAATAGGGGAAGCCCGGTACATCCAGCGTCACCGCGACATTCCCGTCAGGAGTCCTGACCCGAGTCCGGGCGTTGTCCGCGTTATAAACCGCATAGAAGCTCGGGGAGATAGCCGCATTGAAGCTGTAGGGAATGCAGGATGCTATCTTCCCGTCTTCAGAAAAATACCCCACCGCCTGCCCCAGCTTGAACGGGACCGGGTTCTCCCCGGACTCCGGAGCCTCACCATCCCTGTCTATCGCAATAGTCCAGTCCGGGGTCAAGTGGAGCTCCTCACCCAGAGGTCTGAATGAGAAGATGATGTACAGGAAGCAGAATGCCCCTATCAGTATCGCAAGCCTCGCCTTTGTGTTATTCTTTGCAGAAATCGGGCTTTTTCTTTTCATACAGCGGCTGCCTTCAGTGCCTGATTCAAATCCTCTATTATATCCTTCGAATTCTCAAGCCCCACGGAAAGGCGGATAAGGTCAGGTGAAACACCGCCCGCCTCCAGCTCCGCGTCGGTCAGCTGCCGGTGGGTGGACGAAGCCGGGTGCAGGACGCAGGTGTGCGCGTCGGCGACGTGGGTGGCAATCATCGCGAGCTTGAGATTCTTCATGAAACGCTCCGCTGCCATGCGCCCGCCCTTAACCCCGAAAGAGACAACACCGCAGCTTCCGCCCGGCAGGTATTTCCTGGCAAGCCCGTAGTACTTGTTGCCCTCCAGCCCGGGATAATTCACCCATGCGACGGCAGGATGGGAAGAAAGGAACTGGGCAACCTTGAGCGCGTTCTCGCAGTGGCGTGCCATGCGAACGGGAAGGGATTCCAGCCCAAGATTCAGTATGAAGGCATTGAAGGGAGCCTGAATGGAACCGAAGTCACGCATCAACTGGGCGGTCGCCTTGGTAATGAAGGCCCCCTCCTTGCCAAACTTCTCAGCATAGGTTATGCCGTGGTAGGACTCATCCGGGGTGCAAAGGCCGGGAAACTTGTCCTTGTGCGCCATCCAGTCAAACTTGCCCCCGTCGATAATCGCACCGCCGACGCAGGAGTCATGTCCGTCCATGTATTTGGTCGTCGAATGGGTCACAATGTCCGCCCCCCACTCAATCGGGCGGCAGTTGACCGGGGTAGCGAAGGTATTGTCCACGATGAGCGGCACCCCGTGCGCGTGGGCAAACGTGGCAAAACGCTCAATGTCAAACACAGTCAGCGCGGGGTTCGCTATGGTCTCGCCGAAGACAGCCTTGGTATTGGGCTTGAAAGCGGCCTCAAGCTCGGCTTCGCTGCAATCAGGGCTGACGAAGGTGAAATCCACCCCCATCTTGCGCATCGTCACGTTGAAGAGGTTGAAGGTACCACCGTATATCGAAGAGGAGGCAATCACGTGGTCACCGGCCGTCGCGATGTTGAACACGGCGAAGAAGTTGGCCGCCTGCCCGGAAGAGGTGAGCATTGCCGCAGTTCCGCCTTCCAGAGCGGCTATCTTTGCCGCCACCATGTCGTTTGTCGGGTTCTGCAGGCGGGTGTAGAAGTAGCCGCTCGCCTCAAGGTCGAACAGCTTGCCCATATCCTCGCTCGTGTCGTACTTGAACGTGGTGCTCTGTATAATCGGAATCATACGAGGCTCCCCGTTCTTGGGTGAGTATCCGGCCTGAATGCATTTTGTCTCAAGTTCCATGGTTTCCTAACCTCGCTCGCAGTTTTTACTCGACGGCGTATATCGCCGACAAATCAAGGGCATACAGGGGGTAATCCTTGCAACCCTGGAAATTCTTGTTGTAGACGGAGAGCATGGAGATGTCCTCCAAAAAGACGCTCGCGGCCTCCTCGCTCAGTATTTTCTGGCACTTCCCGAAGAACGCAATCCGCTCCTCCTCCCGCGTCGTGGCGACAGCCTTCAGGTAGGTCTTGTCATACTCCGCGCTGGAGAAGCCCACCATATTGTTCTTTGCGGTTGAGCAGTAACGGGCAAGGAACGCCGTCGGATAGGCATAGTGCCCGTCGAACGACACGACCGTCGCCTCGTAGTCCTTCTCCCCGTAGACCCGCTGGAGCCAGGTCGCCCAGTCCACCTGCTTTATCTCGGCGTTGATCCCCAGCTTGGCGAGCTCGCCGACGATGACCTCCGCAGTCTTGACGTGAACGCTATAATTGGAGGGAACCGTAATCGTGAAGGAAAAACCGTCAGGGTAAGCAGACGCCGCAAGGAACTGCCTCGCCTTGGCCTCGTCCTTTATGTAGGTGAAGTCTGTCTCGGAGGCATAGTACTTGGACAGGGCGGGGATAAGGGGGCTGGAGGCCTTGACCCCGTAGCCGTAGTTCACGGTGCGGATAATCGTCTCCGCGTCAATCATGTAGCAGATTGCCTTCCGGACATTCTTGTCCTTGAAGGGCCCGAATTTGTTGTTCAGGGCAAAGAGCTGTACGGAATTGGAGTTACGCGGATACAGGTTTATCTCGTCGCGGTTCAGCTGCTCCACCGTGTCAGCGTTGGCGGAGAAGCCGTCTATGCTGCCCGCCTTGAAATTCAAGAGGAAATCCGCCTGGCTCGCAAGGAATTTGATGACGATGGTGTCCAAATGGCCTTTATTCCCCCAGTAGGCGTTGTTCCGGGCAAGGGTGATGTGGTCCTGCTCGACGTATTCCTTAAAGCTGTAGGGGCCTGTCCCGATCGGGTGAGTGGCAAGATCCTTCGAATCCTTCGGGACAATCGGAGTCGTCATGTAGACCATGAAGCCCGCGTCCGGCTCGGAAAGCGTTATGGTCAGGTTCTCACCGGAACGGTCAAACTCAAAGGACTGTATGGCCTTATAGCCAGTCACGCCCCCGTCCACCGCCTTCTGAATCGAATAAAGCACGTCATCCTTAGTCAATGTCTTGCCATCATGGAATTTGACGCCCTTGCGCAGCCTGAAGGTCCAGATCCGGGAGTCCGCGGAGACGGAGAAATCCTCGGCGAGGGCAGGAACATAGCTTCCGTCGCTCTCCACCCGCACAAGCCCGTCAAAGATGTTGAAGCTTATGGATCTGGCATCCGCCGTCATCGACGTGAAGGGGTCAAAGTTGTTCAGCTCCGTCGCGAAGCCGAACACCATCTTGCCCCCGTCCTTCATCTGAGGTACCTTCACCTCCTGCCCGTCTCCCTGAGGAACGGGACTAACAGCTTTGCCGCCACACGACGACAAGCACAGAGACACGGCGCAAAGAACCGCCGCCGGGGCCATAAAAAACAACTTTCGCATATCCATAAAAACTCTCGCTTCCATCCCAATTATGCAATGCTTGCCATTGTAGACAAATATCAGCACTGTGTCAAATAAAAAAAACCTGCCATAGCGGATATGGCAGGTAAAAAGCGTTGCTTTTTTATTTATTAGGAGGCTTATGTCCTTTCACGCATGCATCCTTACCTCTTGAGGTTGGGATACATCTCTTTAATGACGGTATAGAAGTTGTTCCAAGCCTGGTCTTCGGAGACAGCCCCATGGAAATAGTCAGTCATGGACCCCATCAGCTTCTCGGTCATCCCCTGGTCATACGGGGAGATGTTGCTCTTGTCTATCTTCCGCACACTCTGTAGCAGGAGAGCAAGATGGTTCTGTCCGCCGAGGAACTCGTTCCGGTAATCGCTGTGAGCCATCTCGCTCATCGCGGCCTCATTGTTGGTAAAATCGCCGGTCTGCTCGGAAATCTTCTTAGCAGTCTCCTTGTCGCAGGTCATCACGTACATGATATCCTTTATGATGTCCAAGTTATCGGTACCGCGGGCTCCGCAAATCCAGGTTCCTCCCCAGGAAAAGCTCTGCGGCCCCGTACAGAAGGCCCAGTCCCCGCAGCTCCCGTTTCCGGCCACATAGGGCTTGGACGCATCGTCAGCAGCCCAACCGGCAAGACAGAAGTCGATGAACCAGCCTGGCCCGAAGTATCCGAAGACCTTCCCGTTCTTCCCGGCACCCTGCCCGCTCTCGGCGGACCAGAGGTTTGCCTTGGCATTGTAGTCTTTGTCAGTGTACTCCTTGGTCTGCTGTATCCAGCGGCGCACCTGAGGGTCAATATTGATTTTCCCGTTGACGACCCACGGAGACGACACGTTGTCGGTAAAGACCCGGTACGCATCGTCAAAACCGGAGAGCATATAATAACCGGCAGCATTCATCTTGGCCGCGACGGCATCGAATTTGTCCCATGAGTCCAGATGCCGCTGCACTTCCTCGGGATCATCGCTGCCAAGCACCTGCTTTGCGAACGAACGGCGGTAGATGAAACCGGCGGGGCAGGCCTGCCAGGAGACCCCCTTGAGCTTGCCCTTACCATCCGTCATGGTGTCTTTAGTATACTTGTACTGCTGGGAGAGGTCAGCATCCGTCAGACCGATTTCCTTTTTCACGTCAAGAGTATAGTCAGTGTTGACATATTTCAAGGCATAATCGGCCTCAACAAGGAAAAGGTCTATCTTCGCATCGGGGGCGGCCTCGCTCTGAGCAAGCAGGTATTCGTCCAGCTTATCCTGATATGCGCTTCCCTGATTGGGAGTAAGAATCCATTTTACGGTTACGCCGGAAGGCAGCCTGTCGGCATAGAATTTATTGAACCGTTCCTGGAACTCCTCGTTCCACACGCAGATGTTCAGGATTTTACCACCGGACGTTCCTGCGGGCCCCACGGACTTGGCCGGGCTTGAGGAAGCGGAAACCAGTTCCTTCGTTCCGCAGCTTGAGAATGCAATGACCAGAGAGAAAGCGGAAAGGGCCGCCTTTAGAACCTTCTTCATCGTAGTCCTCCAACGGGGAAAAAACTACAACGTTGTAGCCTCCCCATCCCATTATACCCCCCAATGCAAGAAGTTGTCAATGAAAAATATCGATATATTCCGGGATTAAAGCAAAAACAAAGAAGGCCGGTCGCACGTTAATGCGGCCGGCCTTGTAACAGGGGCTCAGCCCCTGCTTGTCCGTAACCTTAAGTTACTTCTTGAGGTTCGGATACAGCTCCCTGACGGAGGTGTAGAAGTTGTTCCAAGCCTGATCCTCGCTGACCTTTCCGTTGTAGTAGTCAGCCATCGCAGCCTGGAGCTTCTCGCAGATTCCCTGATCGTAGGCAGAAACCTTGCTCTTGTCAATCTTCTTCGCGTTCTGGAGAAGAAGGGCGAGGTGGTTCTGTCCGCCGAGGAAGGTGCTCTTGTAGCTTCCGTTGGCAACCTCGGTC
>CACYDQ010000419.1 GCA_902773215.1 uncultured Spirochaetaceae bacterium
CTGCTCTCTTGCCATTTTGAGGGCTTCTAGCGTGGGTACAATGCCCTTCTGGTTACCTTCATTATCAATGAGCCTTACCTCGCGCACACGGATGTTCCCGTTTATGCGCATTCCCTTATTGTCAGCCAACGATCCTCCTTGTGCCTGTTGCCGTTAGGCGAGGGCACGTATTTCTGTAAAATGCCTTTTGTTAAGCATTTTAGCAATATTATCATAATTTATATGGATTTGTCTAGGGTTTTACCGTCTGTTTTGCAGAGAAAAAAGGTCAAAACCACTGTGGTGGCGAGCATGATAGCCCCCGTTCCGATCCAATAGCCCGCGGGGTAGGCAAGGAACCAGAGCGACTCCGCCAGCGGGGGAATGGCCGGGGAGATGAGCATTCCGGCGATGAATATGGCCGCAAGGATTTTTTTCCCTGTGGCGAGGCTTCTGCAAAGTCCCACACAGCACAGGGGCAGCAGTATGATGTGGGCACAAATTAAAAGAGGCTTGGCGAAGGTGAGAAATGGCGAGAATCGTTCTTCGCCGGTGATGACCCCGTAGGGCAGGTAGGTCATGTAGAAGGCTGCGAGCACAACGAGCAGGGCGAAGGCCTTGTCGTCCGGCTTCCGCCTGGAAATCAAAAAGTAAGGGCCGCAGAGCAGGACTGTCGGAAGCACGATGTCCGTAATCAGGATGCGGGCATACACCTGGCCGAGTTCGGGCACGGCACGGTATGCGGTAAAGATGAAGAACTCGTCTAAGATGCACCATGCGAGGGCGGGAAAGAAGCCCAGGCAGAAAGCAATCCAATAGGATCCTTTTGCCAGCGGCGAGCGCAGGAAGAAGAGAAGCAGGCAGGGCACGGCAAGGAAGAGGAACGTATACATCTCATATCCCCTGCATCTGCCGGGCAAATTCCTTGACTATGGCAGGAATGAGTGTCTCAACCTTGCCCTCACAGCTTGCCCCGGAGGCGTTCTTGTGCCCGCCGCCGCCGAACTTGGACGCGATCGCGCTCACGTCAACCTTGTCCTTGGAACGCAGGCCGAGCGTGCAGTTCGTGTCGCTTTCCTGCCTGACGAAGGCGACCGCCTCCACGCCTTCCACTGCGAGCATCAGGGAATAGAGCGCGTCGGAATCGCGTCCTTCCTGCCCGTACTTCTTTGTATCCTCCTGGGTCTCCCAGCTGACGACGAGCTTGCCGGATATATAGCGCTCCGCCCGGTCCAGCATGATGCCGAGGAGCTTGCGGGTGTTCCAGGGCTTGCCGCCTGACATCTCCTGGTATGTCTCGCGCGGGTTGCTGCCAGCCTCGACGAGCCGTGCCGCAGCGCGGAAAACTTCCGCGTCCTTTGTTCCCAGATAGCGGAAAAAGCCCGTGTCCGTGGAAAGCCCGAAGAAGAGGGTCTTTGCCTTCTCCGTGTCCGGAGTGCCGACCAGGGCCTCGTAGAGCTGCTGGACAAGCAGGGCGGCGGCGGGGGAGGTCGGGTCTACTATCGCCTTCGCGTCCCCGACGGAAGCGGTCTTGTGGTGGTCTATGATAAAGCTGTCCATCCCCTCCAGGGCATCCTTCATTTCGTCCCCCAGGCGGGAAAGCTCGGAGCAGTCCACGATAATGAGACCTGTTCTCTTCCTGTCTTCCTGGGACATGAATGGAGGCTCGTTCGTGAAGAGGGGGGCGAATTTCTTGACCTCGCTGCGCTTGAAGGGGCCGTAGTTAAGCAGGATACATTCCTTTCCGAAGTGCTCCAGTATGTAGGAGACCCCGATGCTGCTTGACATGCAATCCCCATCGGGCTCCTTGTGGCCTATGACGATGAAACGCCCGTATGTGCCGATGAAATCCTTGAATGATTCAATTTGTTCTTGGGAGAGGCTGATCATATTGTTCCGAGCTGATGATACTGTAAGGATGACAATTTGTAAATATAAAATTCAGAACGCCGCCCCATGACAAACTTCGTAGCTTGCCCGCGAGGCGGCGTATGCTATACGGCCTTAGAACTTGACGTCGAGGGTCGTCGCGTCCTGGCTGACTCCGGCATCATAGCCGTTGGGGGCAACTGCCCACACAGGGTCACCCTTGTCTCTCGGGAGAGTCAGCATGACCTTGAAGAATTCTCCATTCTTGTAGAAAATCGTCATCAAGTTGTCAATCGTCCTGATCTTGTTGCGGAAGAAGAGCTTATGGGTTTTGTGAGCCTCGGTGCCAACTCCCTGATACTCCCAGTTCCTCGGGATGCTTACCTTCCCAATCTTGTAGCCGTCCTTCTCGTACAGGACCGTGTATGCGTCATTGGAGACATACACCCGTGAGACGACGAAGGTCTGGTAAGAGATGGCGGAGACGTTATCGCCGTGATCCCAGATGGCCTTAGTGGTGGTACCCTGCGCAACGGCTGCGGCGACCATTCCGACGGCCAGAACGAGAGCGAACAAAAGCTTTTTCATGTGCAATCCTCCATGCAATCTATAATGCGTTATATGGGCCAAGCTTACGGTATAAGTGCCAGCATTATGGCCTTTATCGTATGCTTGCGGTTCTCGGCTTCGTCCCACACCTTGCTCTGCTCGCTTTCAAACAAGTCTTCAGTGACTTCCTCGCCTTTTACGGCAGGCAGGCAGTGCAGGAATATGGTAGAATCCTTTCCCGTCGCGGCCATCAGGGCCTTGTTCACCTGAAACGGCCTGAGTTCCTTGAGACGCTCATCCTTGAGCGCCTCTTCACCCATGGAAACCCATACATCAGTATAAAGGCAATCCGCGTTTTTGACAACCGAAATTTCGTCTGAAACCGAAATTTTTGCCCCGGACGCGGCTGCGAATGGCCGGCATATCTCCAGTATGTCGGCGGCGGGGGAGAGGGTTTTCGGACAGAACATTGAGAAGTCTATGCCCAGCTTGGCGCAAATCAGCATGAGCGACCTGGCCATGTTGTTGCGTCCGTCCCCGCAGAAGCAGAGCTTGAGCCCCTTGAGATGCCCGAACTGTTCCTTGAGGGTCATCACGTCGGCGAGCACCTGGGTCGGATGGAAGGAGTCGGTCAGTCCGTTTATGACCGGGATTCCCGAGTGCTTGGCGAGTGCCTCCACATGCTCCTGCTTGAAGCCGCGGAACTCTATCGCGCTGAACATCCTGCCCAGGACGCGTGCTGTGTCCTGCACGCTCTCCTTGCCGCCGAGCTGTATGTCGTCGGTGGACATGAAGACGGGGTGGCCGCCCTCCTCGCCGAAGGCTGTCTCGAATGACGAGCGGGTGCGTGTGGACCGCTTCTCAAATATGAGGGCAATCGTCTTGCCCAGAAACCTCTGGTGCACTTCACCGGCGTGGGACTGCTTCTTGACAAGGAATGCCCAGTCAAGAATCTGCCCGATTTCGTCGGGAGTCCAGTCTATCCAGTTCAGGAGGCTCCTGCCCTTGAACGGAGAGTCAAATTTCTCTGCTTCCATAATATAATTCCTTATAGTTCAGGCGGCCTGTCAGCTCGTCGCTATCTCCTCTTCCTCTTCCTCGACATATTTATAGAAGAAAGAGACGAAGAATGTCGTGCAGTCCGGCACATGGACGGCCCACTCCACGCCGACGGTCTTGATGCTCAGCCCGTCCTGAATGGGGACCATCACGCTCTTCATCCCGCGCATAATCTCCTTTGCCTCGCTGTCCTCCGGCTCGCCCTTGCTCCAGTCGGAGTCGGCCATCGTTGCCAGCGAGCGGTAGACCCAGGGGCTGTCCGCGAACCAGTCTATGTCCCTTTTCCTGAGCTGGAATTTTATCTTCACGTCCCAGTCGTCCCTCTTGAGCATCTCGTTCGGGTAATCGACGTGGATGTTCATCTCGGTGTAGTCCAGCTCGTCGTTGAAGAACCTGCCGAGCTGCTCGCCCAGCCTGTATGAGATGGTAACGTTCTCCTTCTCACCGGTGATGAAGTTCTCCGAGTCCTGCAGGCCCCGTTCATATTTTTCCCTGAGCGTCATAGAAACCCCTTAGCGAATAATATCCTATATTATCAGCATAAGGGAAGCTTGTCAATTTTATTTTCGGGGGAGTCCCCCGTGCCACCGTTTTTGTTCCCGGGGGGAGCCCCGAACCCCTTTGTTTCTGGGGGGTGCCCCCCGTGCCCCCTTGTTTCCGGGGAGTCCCCCGGGCCCCCTTGTTTGAGGGGGGCGGACACCCCTTCTTCTTCGGAGGCGTGGGGTGTCCGCCCCCCTCACCCCCCACCTTC